>JAJRRJ010000169.1 GCA_024279575.1 Alphaproteobacteria bacterium
GCTTCAACGGCGGCAGCTTCAGCGGCTACTATCTCGGCTTGTTGAACCTGCTGTTGATTATAAAAATAATACCCGCCCCCCAGCACTACGACTGCGAGAATAATCCATATCCAGTTTTTCATAATTTGCATGACCTTAAAAGTTGACGAGTGTTGTTTAGCGGTGTTTTGTTGCGGGTCTTAATAGGGCCTTACGTCTTAAACTTCAAGTGATGTGAAGTGTATGAATTTAGTAAATTTGCCTAAGGTCTGCATTTGTCTGATAATATATAGTTCGCAGGGAGTGAAGAAGTGCATCCTTTGCTTGACTTTATAGGCAGGCGCCCATAGAACGCGCGCACCTATGAAGCGTTTTGCTTTTTAGGCGCACCCGAGGTTCCCTAATCACTGGAGCCTGTCGGTTTGAACTGAACCGGTTTCAGTAAAGACAGAGGAGGGCGTGTTATCTTTTTAATCAGTGATGAAAGGATGAGCGATGTCGAAGCGCCATACACAAAAACATAAAATTGACCGCCGTTTGGGCGAAAATATCTGGGGTCGTCCCAAGAGCCCTGTGAACGTACGCTCCTATGGGCCGGGCCAGCATGGCCAGCGCCGTAAGGCAAAATTGTCGGATTACGGTTTGCAATTGCGCGCAAAACAGAAACTGAAGGGCTATTATGGCTCAATCACTGAAAAAGCTTTCCGTCGCACCTATGATGAAGCTGTGCGCGTTAAGGGCGATACCAGTGAAAATCTGATTGGTTTGCTTGAGCGCCGTCTGGATGCTGTTGTTTATCGTGCCAAGTTTGTTGCAACAGTTTTTGCCGCGCGCCAGTTTGTCAACCACGGTCATGTTACCGTGAATGGCAGCCGGGTGAATATCCCCTCCTATCGTCTCAAGATTGGTGATGTGGTCGAAGTGCGTGAACGCTCCAAGCAAATGGGTATCATTGTTGAAGCTATCGCATTGGCTGAACGTGATGTGCCGGACTATGTGGATGTAAGCCATGAAAAACTGACTGCGTCGCTTACGCGTATTCCGCTCCTTTCTGATGTGCCTTATCCGGTGCAGATGGAGCCAAACCTGGTGGTGGAATTTTACTCTCGCTAGAGCTTTTCAGGACTTGGCGCACCGGGGTTTTTTCCGTTTCGCCTTGTCCAAAAACCGGGTCCCACTTTTTGGGGCTCAACCGTATGCAGATGGAGCCAAACCTGGCGGTGGAATTTTACTCTCGCTAGAGTTTATAAATTTGAATATGAAAAAGGCCGCTCGTTTGAGCGGCCTTTTTTATTGATTATTCAGCGCCGCCGGTTCCTGAATTCAAAAACACCGGATGGTCCAGATCGTAGGCGATGTCGGCCTCGTAGGGCACGCTTGATTCAAACAGACGCAGGCGTTTGTAGACCGAGATCAGGTCGATAATGATCGTCCATGAATTGGCCAGAAACTTGAATGATTCCTCCACCTGATTAAATGCGTTTGAAATCTGTTGGAACAGACCAAGGGTCAGTGCACCGGTCAGAATTGAGGGGGCCATGGCAACAAGGGGAATAAAATTGGTTGCCTGAAGGTAGGAATACCGGGCGATGTTGAAGTAAAGGTAGTGCCGATAGAGCCGAAAATAGTTTTTTTGCACATTGCCGAACAGCTCCTGAACGGACACCGGCTGGGCGCGCGTTCCAGCGTCTTCGCCATATACCAGTTCTTTGCGAAAAGCGGCTTCTACCTTCTGGTTTTCAAATTCAAGGCCGGGGAGTTTTATGCCTACAGATGCAAGAAGAACCGTGCCAAAAATTGCAGACATCAGGGCAATCCACACCAGCGATCCGTTAACTGGTCCTATGAGGGGTAATTCGGTGATGTTGGTGGAAAGCTCGAACAACAGGGGCAGGAATACAATCAGTGTCATGAGGGAGGCGACAAAGGAAACAGCCAGCCCCTCCACAATGCGGGCAAAGCGCTGGGTGTCTTCCTGAATACGCTGGGATGCGCCCTCGACCTCGCGCAGGATAGGCCAATGTGCCATGTAAAAGGCGTTCATGGCCCGGCGCCAGCGGAACAGATAGTGAGCAATGAAAAATGCATTGAGCACCAGCACGGTGATGTTGGGCACCAGCACATAAAGAACTGTCCACAGCTCGCCGTAAAACTCCTCAGGGGAAACGGAGTTGGCTTCCCCCAGGGCCTGTTGAATCATGTTGAAGAAGGTGCCGTACCAGTCGTTGAGCCAGGCCCCGATCTGCACGCTGAAATAGACGATTTGCAAAATGGTAACCGAGCCAACAACCGACCACCAGAACCAGGGTGTTTTTTTGACAAAATACCAGGGAACGCAAAACAGATAGCCCGTCATTATCACATATTGATAAAGCCAGACTTTTTCAGCACTGAAAAACGGGTCGGGGTCAGCTTCGGTGGGGGCGATGCCGATTAAATCACCAATGGACAAAAACGTGCCCATGTGCGGGCCGGCAATAAACCAAAGGAACATAGCAACAGCGACCCAAAGTATGGCGGCAGGAAAAAATATACGCGGGCTGGGAAAAAATGAACGAAACAAACTGGTTCTCCTAGAATAATTTGGAGAACACTAACGAACTGAACGTAGCTAATGCAACCAAGGGATTGACAATTTGCCTTTGTTTGTCGTTTTCTGATTGAGAAAGTGAATGTATTCAGTTGGTTAGTGGTGTTAGATCGCAAAATTTTGAATGGAAAAGATAGGGATTCTTAGCTTTTCAGATTTTTGTCGAGCGTTTTTTTGAGGCAGCAAATGATTCCATTATCCTATTGAGGCAAAGTCAGTCGGATTCATATTCTTCTCCCACGCCGAAAAGCTTGCCTTTTTCAGCGATTAAAACAGCGGTGAGTGCGGCAAGGCCGAGGAAAAAATATCCGGCTGCAATCGGGGTTGTTGTGCCATCAAAGAGCTGTCCAATAATCAGGCCGATTGCGGCGCCGCCGATGGTTTGGAAAAAACCAAAAACCGCAGAGGCAGTGCCTGCGACCTTTCCCAACGGCTCCATAGCCAGGCTGTTCATGTTGGAGGAAGTCCAGCCAAACATAAACATGGCGGTGGAAAGCAGGGTGAAAAACAACCAGAGAGGTATGGGGCCGAACATTGAAATCATCCACCATAAAGCTGAGACGGAGGTGAAGATTATCAGGGCCAGATGAGAAATTCGACGCATGCCAAAATGTTTGACAACGCGTGAATTGAGGTAGGCGGACAGGGCCATGATTCCGGCCATAAGTGCAAAGGCGGCAGGGAACCATACCCCAAGACCATAAATGTCCACATATATTTGTTGAGAGGAATTGATGAAACCGAACAGTGCGCCAAAAAGGAACATTGTTGTTGCGGAATAGGCAACGGAAACGCGATTGGTGAGAACAAGTTTGAACCCGCCGATGATAGCTTTGGGGGACAGGGGGCGGCGGTTTTCTTCGTCCAGGGTTTCAGGCAGGCGATAAAAAGTCCAGGTGGCAACGATCAATGCTGTTACGCCCATAAAAATGAAAATTGTCCACCATGATCCGGTGAACAGCAAAATCTGACCCATTGCAGGTGCAATAACCGGAATGATCATAAAGACCATAAAGACCAGCGACATGACCTCAGCCATGGCGCGCCCGGAAAAACGATCGCGCACGATGGATTGGGCAATAACTCGGGTGCCCGCAGCGCCCATGCCCTGCACGACGCGCAATATTAGAAGGGTTGTGAAATTTGGGGAAAAAATAGCGGCGATAGCGGCAATAATGTAAATGATCAACCCGATCAGCAACGGAGGGCGACGGCCAAACCTGTCTGAAAGGGGGCCATAAATAATTTGAGTGAAGCCAAAGCCAAGCAGATAGGCGGACAAAACAAACTGACGGTCATTTTCGTTAATGATGTTCAGTGCCTCGCCCATGTGGGGCAGGGCCGGCAGCATGATATCAATTGCCAGCGCATTCACGCTCATCAAAGCGGCGATCAATGCGATAAATTCCATACGCGAAGGCTGTCGTACTGGAGGTGCTGGTAAGGCTGGAGTTGGCATAGATGGCGTTGGCATGGGTGGCGCTTTAGAGTGAAATGCAATTTTGGATGATCCAGCGGGCAAAAAACAACCAAGCTGGCAGTTAGTTACCTGAGCATGACAACAGATTGCCTCATTTGGCAAGAGACAAAACCCCCCCTGAGAAAATGATTTTTCTCAGGGGGGTAATGCGTGAATTTGAAGGGTGATAAACGTATTCGGCTAAAGCCGTCCCTCAATCACATAAGAGAGTATATCAACCACTTCTTGCGGCGTCTGAGTGACGGCCAGTGCGGCGGCATCCACTTCCTTTAGCGGGTGTTGATGCTCGTCCTGATGCATCACGATCAGTGGAATATTGAGGGCGCTGGCAACGCCGGCGTCGAACGCTGCGTTCCATTGTTTATATTTTTCGCCAAAGCGCACCACAACAATGTCGGCTTCACCGATAAGGGTGCGGGTACGGATGGCGTTGATTTTTGCGCCCTTGTGATCGTGCCAGAACTTGCTTGGTTCTGCCCCCAGAATTTTTACGCCGCAATCATCTGATGCACCGTGGTCGGTTACAGGGGAGGTGAAAAGTACAGGCAGACCTGCCGCTTTTGCGCCGCTTTCAACCTGGGTTCGCCAATCCGTATGGATTTCGCCAGAAAGATAAACGGTCCATATGCGCTGTGTCATTTGGTGGCGCCTTACGCTGGGGAGTTTACGGCAATGCCGTTTTTGCTCAGCAGTTCCTGCAGCTCACCCGCCTGAAACATTTCGCGGATAATATCAGCGCCGCCAACAAATTCGCCCTTAATATAAAGCTGAGGGATGGTAGGCCAATCGGCATAATCCTTGATGCCCTGACGCAATTCCTCATTTTCCAGAACATTGGCGCTGGCAAATTCCAGATCAAGATATTTCAGCATTTGTACAACCTGGCCAGAAAATCCGCACTGTGGAAAATCCGGGGTGCCTTTCATAAACAGCATCACAGGGTTGGATTTAACCTGGGCGTCGATGGTGGCTTTGATATCAGTCATTTTGTCTTCCTTTGGCATCCGAGGCGAAAACTCGGTGGGTAAGAGATTTGAACAGGCAGATGAGAGCATTTAATACGCGAAAATCGGCGGCAATGGCAATGATAAGAACGAATACAATTCCAATTAGCATTGTGCCCATAAATCCAACTCCTGATTTTAGCAATAGATAGTGAGTGAAAGGGGAGTTGTCGAGGGGTGAATTAGTGTTTGCTAATGTTGTTTCAGGCGTGAGGCAACCCAGGGGTTGGTTGTAAAATCTTCTGTCTCATCAAACAGAATAGCTTCCCAGCCATGGGCGTTGGCAGCATCAATATTTTTTTGCCCGTCATCGAAAAAAAGAGGGGGCTGATTTTGTGGTCCCAGTTGTGCATCTACCGCCTGAAAATAGGCGCGATCGGGTTTGGCTTCGCCCATGCGGGCGGCATAAAACATATCCTTGAAAATATGGGAAAAGCCAACAGTGCTCCAAAGGTGAAAGGCGCGAATATGCTCCTGATTGGTGGCCAGATAGACCTCAACATCGCCGGATCTGGACAGGCGCTTAATGGCATCAATCAATTGCAGATTGAGTTGATTGTCGTGCTTTAGCCAGTAAGCGAGGAAGGTGAGGGGCGAATCTTTGTAACCAATGGTTGGCAGGAAGTCCCCCAGCTCTGTCAGAAGGGACGTTTTGCCGCGCACAATAGAGGAAAAGCGTTGTTTAAAAAACGTCTGCCAATCGTCGCGTCCGATTCCCAAATCATCCTTCATATACTGATCCCAGCGCCGCGCCCGGTTTGGGTCGGGATGGAACATGGAATGAATAAGCACCCCGTCAATATCAAACAGAATAGCGCGGGGCATTGCCAGGTTTATTCCGGTGCGCTGGTTTGCAGAGCAAGGGCGTGCAGTGCACCACTGTCCAGAACGGATTTTAGTGCAGCGTTGACCATTTGGTGTTGTTTAACGCGTGACTGGCCTGCAAAAGACGCTGCAATTACCCGGGCGGTAAAAAGGTGTCCATCATCGGTTTGAACAAGGACATCAGCATCGGGAATGGCGTCTTGAATCAGGCGTTCGATTTCTGAGGTGTCCATTGGTTTATCCTTTGAATTTTATTGGGCCATAAAGCGGGGAAACCAGCCTTGATGGGCCGTGGTCAGTTCTTCAACAGATATGGCACGGGCATGGCCCAGCTTCAAGGTGTCGCCTTTGGTTGTGCCGATTTGTTGAATTGAGACATTTGCCTTTGCCGCTTTATCCAGAACCTGTTGCAGGTCTTTGGGGGATACAACAACAACATACCGCCCCTGATCTTCGCCAAAGAATGTGGCTGCGGGGTGGTTTGATGTCGGTTGAGCGATAGTTGCGCCCATTTTGCCGGCGATGGCCATTTCTGCCAGCGCGACTGCAAGACCACCATCTGAGCAATCATGCACATTGGCACTCAAATTTTCTGCGATTATGTAACGCACAAACTCGCCGGTTGCTTTTTCGTGTGTCAAATCAACCGGGGGCGGGGGGCCTTTGTGCAGGTTGTGGATCTGCTTGAAATACTGGGACTGAGGGAGGTGGCTTCCCCAGTTAGCATTTGCGCCAACCAACAATATTTCCTGACCGGTTTGACTAAATGGGATACGGGCCATTTTTTTGTAATCGGGTATCAGGGCGACCCCGGCGATGGTGGGGGTGGGCAAAATGCCAACGCCATTGGTTTCATTATAAAGAGAAACGTTGCCCGACACGATGGGGAAATCCAGTGCCTCACATGCGGCGCCGATGCCTTTAATTGCGCCAACAAGCTGGCCCATAATTTCAGGCTTTTCAGGGTTGCCGAAGTTGAGATTGTCCGAACAGGCAAGGGGCTTTGCGCCGGTTGCACAAAGGTTGCGCCAGCATTCTGCAACTGCTTGCTTACCGCCCTCGAAGGGGTCAGCTTCGCAATAATGGGGGGTTACGTCTGAAGAGAAGGCCAGTGCTTTTGTGGGGTGTCCATCAACCCGGACGACACCGGCATCGCCACCGGGCAGTTGCAGGGAATTGCCCTGAATGAGCGTGTCATATTGTTCCCAAACCCAGCGGCGTGAACTCAGGTTGGGGGAGCCAACGAGTTGAACCAGGACTTTGGCAATATCGGTTTCAGACTCGGTGTGTTCCGGGGTTTTTGTTGGTTTTGTAGGGACCCATGGACGATCATATTCAGGGGCTTCATCGCCCAGTTGTTTAATTGGCAGATTGGCCACTTCTGTACCCTGCCAGATAATGCGAAAGCGCAAGTCATCAGTGGTTTTGCCCACGGTGGCAAAGTCCAGCTCCCATTTCTCAAAAACTGCCCGTGCCTCAGCCTCTTTTTCAGGGTGCAGCACCATAAGCATGCGCTCCTGACTTTCTGAAAGCATCATTTCATAAGGGGTCATGTTTTCTTCGCGCACTGGCACATTGTCCAGATCAAGCTCAATGCCAAGGTTCCCTTTTGCGCCCATTTCCACGGCAGAACAGGTAAGTCCTGCCGCTCCCATATCCTGAATTGCCACCACCGCGCCGGTGGCCATTAATTCCAATGTGGCTTCCATCAGGCGTTTTTCAGTGAAGGGGTCGCCGACCTGAACCGTGGGGCGTTTTTCTTCAATGTCGTCGTCAAATTCTGCTGAGGCCATGGTTGCACCGCCAACCCCGTCACGCCCGGTTTTGGCACCCAGATAGACAACAGGCAGGCCCACGCCTTTGGCTTCAGACAGAAAAATTTTGTCGGTATCAGCAATTCCGGCGGCAAAAGCATTGACCAGATTATTACCATTATAACGGGGGTCAAATTCAACCTCACCGCCAACTGTGGGCACGCCAAAACAATTGGCATATCCGCCGACACCTGCAACGACACCGTTGACAAGGTGGCGGGTTTTTTTGTGCTCGGGGGCGCCAAACCGCAAGGCGTTCATGGCGGCGATGGGGCGTGCGCCCATGGTGAATACATCACGCAAAATGCCGCCAATGCCGGTGGCTGCGCCCTGATAGGGTTCGATATAGGAGGGGTGGTTGTGGCTTTCCATTTTGAAAATCACTGCCTGCCCGTCACCAATATCGACCACACCGGCATTTTCCCCTGGCCCCAAAATAACGTATTTGCCTTTGGTTGGCAGGGTGCGCAGCCATTTTTTTGAGCTTTTATAGGAACAGTGTTCATTCCACATGGCCGAAAATATGCCAAGTTCAGTATAGGAGGGCTCACGCCCGATCAGATCGAGGATTTTTTGATATTCGTCCGCGTTCAGGCCATGCTCGGCAATGAGGTCTTTGGTGACAGGGGGGTCGTTGATAATCATGGGTTTGCCATTTCCAACAGGCTTTCAAACAGGGCGCGCCCATCTGTGCCGCCATGGGCGGGTTCAATGAAATTTTCAGGATGGGGCATTAGGCCAAGCACGTTTTTTTGTTTGTTGAGGACGCCTGCAATATTGTTGATGGAGCCATTGGGGTTTGTATCATTGGCATAGCGAAAGGCCACCTGTGCATTGTCTTCTATGGTTTTGAGGGTGTCAGGTGAGGCAAAATAGTTTCCGTCGTGGTGGGCGACGGGGCAGTTGATAATCTGGTTGCTTGAATATTTTCCGGTAAATAAAGTATCTGCGTTACTGATTTCAAGTTGTACGTTTTTGCAGACAAATTTAAGCGATGCATTGCGCATCAGGGTGCCCGGAAGAAGGCCTGCTTCGGTCAGGATTTGAAAGCCGTTGCGCACCCCAAGCACGGGCACGCCCCTAGCGGCGTGTCTGGCAATTTCTATCAAGATGGCAGAGCGGGCGGCAATGGCGCCGGAGCGTAAATAGTCGCCATAGGAAAATCCACCGGGCACAACTATCAGGTCAGCCGGAGGAAGGGTGGTTTCCTGGTGCCAGATTACCTGTGGTTTGTGACCGGAAATAAGTTCAAGGGCGGCAATCATGTCGCGGTCGCGGTTGGAGCCGGGAAACTGGATTACAAGAGATTTCATTTGGGATTCTCATTTGAAGAATCAGAAAAGCATGGGCCTTTTCAACAAAGCGGAGCCAAAAGGCAAGGGATAATGAAAGGGACTGTTGGTAACTGGTGTTGCTGGGCATGAAAACTTTGTATTTGCCGCTCTCATTGGCAACCTGGCAATCTGAATGAGTGGGATTGCTGACAAACAAATAATATTGTCCTTATCACCGGTTTTTGCTTTTCAAGTAAAAAGCTCCAACGGATCTGAAGGTCAAATCAATTATGGATCAGCTTGCTTGGTTTTTTAAAAAATCATCGGCCCTTATGTTCATCATGGGCACCGGCTTTAGAGTGTTTTGAGGGGGCGGATGTATCGCCCCCGTTTGATTTTACATCAATTTCGGTGGAGTGTTTTTCGTCCATTTGGGCTGTTTCGACCTGTACTGTGGCGAAATAGAACCCAAAATCCTCCTTCAGCAATTTGTGTGCTGCCTTTAACACTGTGTCCGTTTTTATCCTGGTTTTTTTGTCGAGCAAAAGATGAGTGGAAAATACATAACGGCCCGACGTCAGCGCCCATGCGTGCACATGATGCACGTCTGAGACACCCTTGATTTGTGATAATGCAGCAATGACATGGGGAAGTTGTACATCATCCGGTGTTCCCTCCATCAACAGATGCATGGCGTCGCGGATTATGCCCCATGAGGCCCATAGCAACACAAAACCAAAGGCTGTTCCCAATATGGGATCAATAGCCAAAAACCCGGTAAACTCGATAACGAGGGCTGCAATGATTATCAATACCGAGCCAACAAAAGTTTGCATTACATGCCAGAAGGCCCCGCGCATGTTCAAATCATCTGTTTTTTCGCGGGTTAGCAAATAAAGGGAAATTACTTCGGTAACCAGCCCGCCTGCCGCCGCCCATAACATGGGCCCGGTTGGGAGCTCTAGCGGGTTTCCAAGGCGCATTATGCCCATATAAATCACCAGAATGGCCATGAGCAGAAGAAAAACGCCATTTACCAGGGCGCCGATAATCTCAGCGCGATACCAGCCAAATGTTTTGGCCGAGGTTGCTATGCGCCCGGCCATACGAGAGGCAAAAATGGCGACCAGAACACCCCCGACGGCGGAAAATGTATGGAAGGCATCAGATATTACGGCAACTGAGCCGGTATAAATGCCAATGGCCATTTCGATAATGAAATATATGCCGGTCAGCCATGCGGAAATTTTGAGCGCGCGGGGCTGCGATTTGCTGGCGTTCGCGAAGGAGGGCATCGAATGGCCCGAATGGGAAGACTGGCTCATAGCCTCAGCCAATACCCCGGTCAGTTTGTCGTCAAGAAAATTCTGACCGGGTCACGCGAGTGTGATTTTTGAAAAATTCAACCCGTCTATTCAGCCGGGGTGGCTATAGTCACATGGGGGGGCTTTTTGTTGGGTCTTTCAGCCCGCGTACCTGGCAAGCTGGCCCATGCAGGACGTGTGAACAAGAACTTGCCCCAGCCGGTTTTGTTGATGAGGTAATAAAGGATTACCGGGGAGATCATCGCCACGCCAAACACAATAGTTGAAAGCATATGAATATTGCCCACAATGCCCAGTTTTATCAGAACTTCGCGCACCATGGCCATGGGCAGGGCAAACGAGAGATAGATGACAATTGAATGGGCGCCGACCCAGTTCAGCCACTTCATGGAGGCGAGCGGGGCAAGCAATGATGCGGCAACGAGAATGGCCAGTCCACCGGCAACAGCTAAAAGGAAATGCACGCCGGGCAAGGCACCAAGGCCCATCTGGGTTTCATAGGTGCCAATTTCAAATCCGGGGGAGAAAACAAATGCCCCATTGATTAAGGCCCACGCCACAAAGCTGGCTATGGCCACCGCTTTTCTTTTTTCAAACCAGGCGACAAATGTGAAGATGAATGGCGCAGCGATATAGCCGAGGTAGAAATAGATGAAGTATTCGGCAAACTGGTTGAGCGCATAGGAACCGGTTTTGATGTTGAGCATTTGCAGGCCGATTGCAATCGGCACCACGATCATATGATGGGCACGCAATTCCCACAAAACTTTGGCAGCGATCGAAAATACCGCAAGCATATAAATGAACCATAATACGCCATAGGGTTCGACGATGGAAATTGCGACGGTGCTGAGTGCTTCGATGGGGGGGGGGCCGCCAAGAACAGTTTTTGTTGCGACATGTATGAGCATCCAGATGGCATAAAAGTACATGTAATGCACGGCCCTGCGGTCAGCAAACCTGACCCATGGACGGGCGATCACCTGGGAAAGGAACAGCCCGGATATAAGAAAAAATTCGGGCATGCGAAACGGGGTTGCAAAGCCGATGATATAGCGCAAATAGCTGATGTCGCCGGTTTCTTTGCCCACGGAATTTCCCGCATACATCATAACAACCAGTATGATTGAAATGCCTTTTGCCGCATCAATCCAGTTGAGTCTTTTTCCGTCCGCCATGTCGGTTCCTCATTTTTATTCTGTTCGGTGAGTTTGCCTCGTTTCAATCAACATATCATAAACGGCACGGCAAATTTGCTCACGGAACCGTGAGATGCCCGGATTTCCGCTGTTTACCTTAATGATAGAGGTTAATGATTTGTGGAGAGAAATTCAGCGTCAGCAGTGTTCGCTGGCAAAAAAAGAGTGCCGGTAAGTTTTCTATGCGGATTTATCTAAAAAACAACAGCTAGAATGAGGGGGAGGACAGGGGGGAAGAGTATGGCTGGGACAAACGGGGAAAACAAAATCATAGACATGGTTATTTGAACCGTTCCGGGGAGTTTGCGCTTATTCTAATGGCTTATCCCGTAACGGGGACCATTGCATATGGGGCGGCCAAGAGCGCCAGAGAAAGAAGAAAAGCAGCGGTGATAGAAAGTTTGCGAATCATAAATTTTCTTCTTTATTTCGATAAAATGGGTTGGTTATCAGACATGGAACGTTAACCTAGAATGCGCACTCTATAGTCTTCAATTACGGTGTTTGCCAAGAG
This sequence comes from Alphaproteobacteria bacterium, assembly GCA_024279575.1. Taxonomy (GTDB): domain Bacteria; phylum Pseudomonadota; class Alphaproteobacteria; order Rhizobiales; family Devosiaceae; genus DROE01. Next base: position 12,005 of record JAJRRJ010000169.1, read on the forward strand.
TTTTTCGCACATATCGTTAAGAATTGTCTGTGCTTTATCCCTGTCGGTTTCATTTAAGTCAATTTCAAAGGTTTTGCCCTGGCGCACTGAGTTAATGTCGGTGAATCCGAGGCCACTTAGCGCACCCTCGATGGCCTGCCCCTGGGGGTCAAGCACGCCATTTTTCAGTGTAACTGTAATTCTTGCGCGCATTTGTTCCATTAGCCTTTGTTCTACAAGCCTTTATTCTACAAGTCTTGGCCCGGTGCTCAGGGCGTTTTCAGTTTCAACCAGAATCCCGAGACGCTGCGCAACTTCGCGGTAGGCATCCGCCAGATCGCCCAGCTCTTCGCGAAAAACATCCTTATCCAGTTTTTTGCGGGTTTTCGCATCCCACAGGCGACATGTGTCTGGGGAGATTTCATCAGCGACAACTATGCGCATCATCTCGCCCTCAAATTGACGACCACACTCAATTTTGAAGTCCACCAGTTGAATACCAACGCCAATAAACAGCCCGGACAAAAAGTCGTTCACTCTGACTGCCAGAGACATAATGTCGTCCAGTTCCTGAGGTGTAGCCCAGCCGAAGGCCGTTATGTGTTCTTCGGCAATCAATGGATCGCCAAGGGCATCATCTTTGTAGTAAAACTCAATAATTGAGCGGGGCAGGCGGGTGCCCTGTTCCAGCCCTAAACGTTTGGCTATCGAGCCGGCAGCAACGTTGCGCACAACCACTTCAATCGGGATGATTTCAACTTCTTTGATCAGCTGTTCGCGCATGTTTAAGCGACGGATGAAGTGGGTGGGAATACCCAGATTGTTGAGTTTGCCAAAAATAAATTCTGAAATTCGGTTGTTCAACACACCTTTGCCGTCAATCACTTCGTGCTTTTTGCCATTTTGGGCGGTGGCGTCGTCTTTGAAGTGTTGAATAAGGGTGCCCGGTTCCGGCCCTTCATAAAGAGTTTTGGCTTTGCCTTCGTATATTTTGCGTCTGCGGGTCATTTAATGTGGCCTGTTCAAGAAATGTGGAGACTCAATTTATCTGTGATGAACTAAAAAAGTCTTTGGCCTTATTTGCCTCTCAATTGCAAGTGTTTTCGCCATTCTGTTAAATTGCATAATTTGTCTGCCCGTTTAGCGTTGCGTAATGGATGGGAAAGACCTAAATGAGAATGATAAACACTGCTCAAGCTTGAATGCGGGCAAACTCAACTGCGGAGAAAAGTAAAATATGTCTAGTTTTGATGATCGGGAAAAAGCTCAGGAAGCCAAATTCGCCCATGATGCGGCATTGCAATTCAAAGCCGAGGCGCGGCGCAACAAGTTGCTGGCGATCTGGGCGGCTGAAATTCTGGGCAAAACTGATGTTAACGCCTATGTGGGCGAAGTGATTGCTTCAGATTTTGAAGAAGCGGGTGATGAAGATGTTTTTCGCAAGGTAAGTGCGGATTTGTCTCAAGCGGACAATAAGGTGTCTGACGAAAAATTACGGGCAAAAATGGATGAACTGATGGCTGTTGCGCAAGAACAGGTTTTGAAAGAAGTCTGATTATTCTCAAAAATCCTTGTCTATTCAAGCTCGCGTTTTGAACAGGATGCGGGCTTTTTTTATGGCCACTTTTTCAAGTTGGCATGCAAATGAGCTTACTGGCTATTCTGCAAAAACCCGCTTAAAAATCGTATCAATGTGTTTCAGGTGATATGCTTCACCAAACATAGTGTCGATTTGCTCGGCCCCAAGGGCGCTGCAAACTTCTTCATCAGCTTTGAGCCGTTCGGCAAACTTTTCAGCCCGATCCCCTTTTGTCTGCCAGACCTGCATGGCGTTGCGTTGTACTGCGCCATAGCTGGCTTCACGGCTTTAACCTGCCTGGGTGAGCGCCAACAGCATGCGCTGGGAGTTGTGCAAGCCGCCCAAAAGATCAAGGTTGGCTTGCATGTTATCGGGGTAAACCACCAGATTTTCAATGACATTGCTTAGGCGCGTCAGGGCAAAATCAAGGGTAATTGTTGCGTCAGGTGCAATCATTCTTTCAACAGAGGAGTGGGAAATATCGCGCTCGTGCCACAGGGCGACATTTTCCATAGCCGGTATGCTCATGCCACGCACCAGACGGGCAAGCCCTGTGAGATTTTCCGTCAGTATCGGATTTCGCTTATGGGGCATGGCGGAGGAGCCTTTTTGCCCTTTTGAAAAAAACTCCTCAACTTCAAGAACTTCGGTGCGCTGCAAGTGGCGGATTTCGGTGGCAAGTCGCTCAACGGAAGATGCAACGACCCCAAGGGTGGCAAAATACATGGCGTGGCGATCACGGGGGATGACCTGAGTGGAGACAGGTTCAATTGTCAGACCCAGTTGATCGGCAACATATTGCTCCACGGAAGGGTCAATATTGGCAAATGTGCCTACGGCTCCTGAAATTGCACAGGTGGCGATTTCTGCTCTGGCGGCCACCAGTCGATCGCGGCAGCGGGAAAATTCAGCGTAAGCCAGCGCCAGTTTTACCCCAAATGTTGTTGGTTCGGCGTGAATGGCATGGGAGCGGCCAATGGTGATGGTGTTTTTGTGTTCGTAGGCGCGGGATTTCAGTGCCTTTAGCAAGCGATCCATGTCAGCCAGCAAAATATCGGATGCGCGGGCTAACTGAACGGATAAAGTGGTGTCCAGAACATCGGACGATGTCATGCCCTGATGCACAAAACGGGCTTCAGGGCCGACAATTTCTGACAGGTGCGTCAGGAAAGCAATAACGTCGTGTTTGACCTCTGCCTCAATTTCATCAATACGGGCCACGTTAAATTCAGCGGCGTTGCCTTTTTCCCAGATGGTTTTCGCAGATTCTTTGGGGATGACACCCAATTCGGCCTGTGCGGTTGCCGCGTGGGCTTCGATTTCAAACCAGATGCGGAATTTTGTTTGAGGGGACCATATGGCAACCATTTCAGGGCGGGAATAACGTGGAATCATGGGTTTAGACTCGTTTGTTGATTAAATGATTCCACCGTAGAGCGATGGAAGGTATCAGTTTGTGCTGTTTGCTTCTCAGAACGGGGAGTAAAATACAAAGCGTATACTGCTTTGATCGACGCAGATGGGAGGTAGCACGGGCCGCAAGCGATTTGCAATTGGCAAATGTGGCTTTGGTTGCAATTGTTGGAACTTGGCTTACCTTGTCCATGAACAGTTTAGGTAATGAAAAACCGGGGAAGCGGGCTTGGAATTATTTCTTGCAATCGCACATGTGACGGCTGCCAGCATGGTAACTATACATGTGTTGTTGACCCATCGCGAAGTAAGGTCTTCCATCGGGTGGATTGGCTTGTCGTGGTTGTCTCCCTTTATTGGTTCGTCCATTTATATTGCATTTGGCGTAAACCGGGTTGTGCGTCGCGCCAGGAAGTCTGGGTTTGAGCCAAAGCTGGGTCTCACACGGGCGAAATATACTCCGATTATTGCGAACAACCATGAATTTCCTGAGAATATCGGGTCCATTGCAAAGGCGGGGGATTCAATTTCCGGTTTGCCATTGATTGAAGGGAATTCAATGGAGCTGTTTAGCAATGGGGATGATGCCTACCCCCAAATGCTGATGGCCATTGAAGGGGCAAGACACTCCATTGCATTGGCGTCCTATATCTTTGCCAGCGATAATATTGGAAACCTGTTTGCTCAAAAGCTGATTGAAGCATCCAAAAGGGGGGTGGATGTGCGTGTGCTTCTGGATGGAATCGGAAGCGGGTATTTTTATGTCTCCATTATCCGGCGTCTGCGTAAGGGAGGCGTGAACACCGAGCAGTTTTTGCATAAATGGGCCCCGTGGGCGATGACGTTTATTAATTTGCGCAACCACAAAAAACTGCTGATTGTTGATGGCAAAATCGGGTTTACCGGCGGAATGAATATTTCCGATGACAATGTGGTAAGTGAAAAAGGTGGTGCAGCGGTGCGGGACGTTCAGGCGCGGATTGAAGGCCCCGTTGTGGGGCAATTGCTGATGGCATTTGAACGGGACTGGGAATTTACCACCGGTGAGGCGTTGGTGGGGGATATCTGGTGGCCACAAATCAATCGGCAGGGCGATATTGCCATGCGTGGTATTGTGTCGGGGCCTGATGACAGTATTGGACAGATCGAATCCCTGTTTGCAACAGCGGTTGAACAGGCCAGTCAGCGGGTGCGGATTGTGACGCCCTATTTTTTGCCGGAGGATCGTTTGTTTGACGTCATTCACCGGGCTGCCATGCGCGGGGTGGCGGTAGAAATTTTAGTGCCTGAAAAATCCAACCATTTTTATTTTGACTGGGCGATGGCGGCGCATATGACTACATTTTCACTCGAGGGGATTGGATTTTACGAGGTGCCCGGACCGTTTGATCATTCCAAATTACTGAGTGTTGATGGGCAATGGTGCTCGGTGGGTTCAGCAAACTGGGATGCACGTTCCATGCGCCTGAATTTTGAGTTTCAGGTGGAGTGTTATGGGGAGGAGGTTTGCGCGCAGGTGGATGAGTTGATTGATCAAAAACTAAAAACAGGCCGATTGTTGCAACATCGCAATATTGGTGCGCGCCCGATACCTATAAAATTGCGGGATGCGGCGGCGCGGCTGTTTCTGCCCTATTTGTAAGATGTCGAGTATGTTTGCATGAAAATTCTCAGTTGGAATTTGCTATATCGCAAAGGGGCGGCGGCGGCGGATGTTGCCAATTTGATTGAAGAGCACACGCCCGATCTGGTTTTGCTTCAGGAGTCAACTTCTGGAATTCGCGGATTGCCGGCCCATGCCGGGGGGCGATTTTATGAGTTGCCATGGAAGGGGAAAACCTATGCGCTGGCCGCATGGAGTGCGCAGGATGCGCTAGATATTTATTCTCTTGAATTGCCATTTTCGCGGGTGCCGGGAAAATTCCCGCCAAGGGTTGCGCAGGTCATTCGATTTGATGGAATGAGTATTGCAAATGTTCACCTTTCGCACGGGCAATTGCTTAACCGGCGTCAGTTGCGCACAATTGCCAGATCAATTGAGGGGCCTCTGGCGATTGTCGGGGATTTTAATGCGGTGGGGCTGGTTTTAATGCGCGGGTTTAAGGATGTGGGTCCTAAACGTATCACTCACATGGCCAAGCGGGTTGTGCCTTTTCGTCTTGACCGGTGCCTGGTGCGTGATTTGACCTGTTCAAATGTAAAAGCGTTAAAGCGGGGGCCCTCTGATCATCGTCCAATGGTGTTTGATCTTAGCACATGATGATTGGCACACGAACAATCACAAAGTGGCGAGAGTGGTGTCATGCTCTTGCGTTGCGTCAGCGCTAAGCCTAATAAGCCAGACAAAGCCAAGTTGGAGTAGACGCAAACACGCTGGGATTGTCATTGCCGTTAGTTTTCGGTGCGGGAATATTGAGTTTTCTTTCCCCATGTGTATTGCCGCTGGTGCCCCCCTATCTCACTTACATGAGCGGTTCGACCTTTGAGCAACTCAGGCGGGACAAGGCGTTGACCGGAGCTGTTTGGCGTCGTTCGGTGTTCACGTCGTTGTTTTTTATTCTGGGTTTTTCCGTTGTTTTCATTGCGCTTGGGGCAACCGCGACAGCTTTTGGGCAGGCTTTTCGCGAGTTGTTTGCCTTAAGGATTGATCTGGGCTTTGCCTCTTTTCAATTTCTGCCATCGCTTGCGGGTGTCATTATTATTGTGATGGGACTGCATTTTCTGGGTGTATTTAGAATTGGGTTTCTGGACATGCAGGTGCGTTCAAGTGGTCCCTCGGCTGCCAGCGGCCCGGGCGGCGGGTTTTTGCTCGGGTTGGCCTTTGCCATTGGTTGGACACCATGTATCGGGCCGGTTTTAGCAGCAGTTCTTGCTGTTGCCGCATCGCAAACCTCAGCCATTGAAGGGGCAACATTGCTGGCGGTTTATTCGGCGGGGCTTGGTGTGCCGTTTTTGCTTGCCGGGTTGGCAATTGGTCCGTTTTTGAGTTTTTTCGAGAGTTTCAAAAAGCATTTGGAGACAGTGGAAAGGTTTATGGGCGCTTTTCTGGTGTTGACGGGAATATTGTTTATTACCGGTCAGTTCACGCGTCTTTCCTTCTGGTTCCTTGAAACTTTCCCTGCCTTGTCCAATTTCGGGTAAGGCTTGCTTAACTAAATCTGTAGAAATCACCGCAAATTCCACGATATTTTGAGTTGGACTATCCAGGATAAAGCCTAAATTCATTGTTTGAGCCAATCGTGTTCACCATCAAATTAACTTGTGGGCTTGAGTGGTATGGCTGAATTAGCATTAGATCCTGGATCATCATTGGAAGATGTGGATGTAGACGTATTGCGGGAAAAGCAAAGCGGCTGGTGGGACAATCTGGGAGTTTCGGTTACTGCAACCAAGGACATCTCGCAGGTTGAAACTGTTTGGCGGGAGCTGGAAGCGGGGGGTATTCAGTCTCCGGGGCAAAGTATTGATTTCACCAAAGCATGGATTAAGCGATTTCAGATTCCGGTTGAAGATCAGTTGTATGTGACCGGAGAGGCGCGCGGCAAGGTTGTGGCGCTTTTGCCCCTGAAACGGGTGCGACGTTCCGGGGTGGATATTTTAACCTGGTTTGCCGGGTATCATGTGGGGTGCAATGCGCCGCTGATTGATCATGCAGTTTTTGACAAGTTGAGTTTTGAAGAACGCAAACAGGTTTGGAGCCGAATGCGGCGTACCATGATCGGGGCTGATCTGGTGTGCCTGCAATCGCTTCCTGATATTGGGGACGGGGGGTATTTTTCAACCCTTGGACAATCAATTGATGTGGAAGTGCTGTATCGCAGTGAGTATGAAAGCTGGGAAGCCTGCAAGACTAAACAATTAACGCGCTCTCGGCGAAAACATGACAAACAACAGGGTGCAAAACTTGCTGCCATAGGAGAGGTAAGCTTTGAGGAGCTTCGCTCTGGGGATGCCAGGGCGGACAAGGCTCTTACTACACTTTTTGCTCAGAAAGCCCGACGCTTTGAACATTGGGGAATTGATGACCCGTTTGCGGATGAACAGGTGCAAAAATTTTATCGGGATATGTTCCATGAAAATAAGGGCTTGAGCGGAAAACTGCATGTTTTGAGTCTGGATAATGAAATTGTTGCTGTGCGTTATAATCTTGCGCAAGGGAACAGGATTTTTTCTCTGATTTCTTCCATGTCTGACCGCGCCGACTTGCGCCCCGGCTCCCCTGGCAAGCAAAATATATTGCGGGCCATGCAGGCAATTTTTGAGGGCGGGTATGCCGTTTGCGATATGGGGGCGGGCTATTCCGATGAGAAACGCCATTGGTGTAACAAAACCATTAAATTGCGCACGCACTATATCCCGCTCAACACTACAGGGGCGCTGGTTGCAAGGCTTCACCGGTTAAAGTATCGGGTACGCAAATTTATCAAGGAAAAAGACTGGCTGTTTAATCTGGTTAAGTTGGCGCGTTCGTCTGTGAAGAAAACTTCCAAGCGCTAACAAGCAGATATATCTGTTAAGTTTTGCCTGCTGTAATTTTAGATGAGTTTTCGCGCGCGTAAGGACACATGCCCGGACTTTCCAATTATAACGTGGTCATGAATAGTGATTCCAAGCGGCTGGGCCACATCAATAATTGCTTTGGTCACGCGCACATCGGCACTTGAAGGGGAGGGGTCACCGGAGGGGTGATTGTGAACCAGGATGATTGCCGTTGCTGATAATTCCAGGGAACGTCTGATGACTTCGCGTGTATAAACCGGTGTATGATCAACGGTGCCAACCTGCTGGACTTCATCGGCGATCAACATATTTTTTTTGTCCAGAAACAAAATGCGAAACTGTTCTTTCTCTTCAAAGGCCATTTGCGAGTGGCAATACTCAATGAGTTTGTTCCATGACGCCAGCACTGGCCGGTCCCGTAACTGGTCGCGGGCGAAACGCTGGGCGGTGGCTAAAATGACCTTTAGGTCGATGGCTGCCATTGGGCCCAGTCCGTCAATTTCATTCAGTAAATGGGTAGGGGCGCCTAAAACTTCAGAAAATGAGCCAAACCGCTCAATCAGATCCTTGGCAACCGGTTTTGTATCGCGGCGGGGCAGGATTCGAAATAACATCAGTTCAAGTAATTCATAGTCAGCCATGGTTTCAGGGCCATTGGTGACAAAGCGTTCTCTGAGGCGCTCACGGTGGCCATGATAGTGCTGTTTGGATTTTTCAGCGCTGCTGTTTTTTCTGGAATTATGAGATGGTGTTTTTGGCATTTACTCTGGATCAGTTGGGTTAAATAGTCCGCCTGGGGAGTTGGTGAAAATTTCATTTCCAGTTTCGGTAATACCAAGGGAGTGTTCGCACTGGGCGGACAAAGTGCGGTCTCGCGTTACCGCCGTCCAGCCATCATTGAGAATTTTTACATGGGGGCGCCCCAGGTTTATCATCGGTTCGATAGTGAAAATCATGCCCGGCTTTAACTCAGGGCCGGTTCCGGGTGTGCCAAAGTGTAAAATATTGGGCTCATCGTGGAAAAGTTTTCCAAGGCCATGGCCAACAAAGTCGCGCACAACGCTGGTGCGTTCGCCTTCAGCGTAGGTTTGAATGGCGGCACCAATATCGCCGGTGGTGTTACCTGGAATGGCGGCGGCGATGCCACGGGCAAGGCTTTCATAGGTTACGCGGATCAATCTCTCAGCTTTGCGTGAGAGCTGGCCCACAGGATACATGCGGGAGCTGTCGCCGTGCCAGCCATCAACCACATAGGTCAGATCAATGTTGAGAATGTCCCCTTCGCGCAAAACTCTGTCTCCGGGAATACCATGACAGACCACATGATTGATTGAGGTGCAAATGGAGTGCCGATATCCGCGATAAAGCAGGGTTGCGGGAATGCCCCCATGGTCCTGTCCAAACTCAAAGGCCAATTGATCCAATTCAATCGTGCTGACTCCGGGGCGCACATGGTCCACCAGCATATCAAGGGCTTTTGCTGTCAGCTGACCAGCCTTGCGCATGCCGGCAAACCCTTCTTCCCCATGTAAGGGGATGACGCCCGGGGCGCGCTTTCTGGATTGATCTGCATCGACATAGGTCACCATGGGCGTTTCGCTTTTTATAGAATTATCTGTTTTTGTTGTGCGGCCAAACTACTCCGGGGGAGCAATGAATGAAAGGGGGGAATCAAGCACTATTTCACGGGATGAAATATTACACCCGAAGGCATAGGCTTCAACGCCTGCAGCAGTGGCGCTTTTGAAGGCTGTTATATATTGGGGGTCGTTATCCGCGCACAGGGAAAATGATTGGCAATCTGTGCGTTGAATTATATAAAGCATGACTGCCCTAAATCCAAGTTGCCGCATTTTTACCATTTCTGACAGGTGACGCGCTCCACGGGCGGTGGGGCTGTCGGGGAATTCCGCCAAACCTTTTTTGCGCGAATAATGCACGTTTTTTACTTCCACATAGCAGTTGGGCAACCCGGCGGCGCTCAGCAAAAAGTCGATGCGGCTTTTGTCCCCGTATTTCACTTCGGGTCGAATGGTGTCGTAGGCGGCAAGGGGGAGGATTTTTTTTGCCTGTAGTGCCTCCTTTACCAAACGATTGGGTTGGGCTGTGTTGACCCCTACGAGGCCGGAAGGCATTTCGATTAACTCAAGGGACCAGGGGAGCTTCCGTTTCAGGTTATCAGACTTCCAGACCCATGCCTTTACGCCCGGATCTGTGAGGCCGGTCATGGCGCCGGTGTTGGCGCAATGGGCGGTGAGGGTTGTGCCGTTCTCAAATTCAACATCGGCTAAAAAGCGTTTGTAGCGTTTGATGAGTTTTACCCGGGTCATGGATGTGGGGAGTTGCATGGAAACTGGTTTTTCCTTTTGGGGTGACTGGTTTAAGTTTTTCCCATCCTGTAGCATAAAAATTTACTATGGTGATTGCGCCGATTCTGAAATGGAAGTGTATTCAAAGCTAATGCCAAAACCAGAGCTAAATTTGGTTACCGCTGCCATATTGGTGATTGGTGATGAAATTCTTTCCGGGCGCACCCGGGATGAAAATATCTCCGAGATCGCACAGGTTTGTACCCAAGGGGGCGTGGACCTGCGCGAAGTGCGCATTATTGGTGACGTTGAAAGCGAAATCATTGATGCAGTGAATGTGTTGCGTGCTCGATATACATATGTCTTTACCACGGGGGGAATCGGCCCGACCCATGATGACATAACCGCTGATGCGGTTGCTAAAGCATTCGGGGTGGAATTATCGCTAAGCAAAGAAGTTTGCCAATTGCTGGAAAACCGGTATGGAAAAGAGGCACTGACGGCGGCCAATAAACGCATGGCGCGTATCCCTGCCGGGGCCGCTCTCATTGTAAATGCGGTGAGCGGTGCGCCGGGGTTTCAGCTGGAAAATGTATATGTGATGGCGGGCGTGCCTGTTATTATGCGCTCCATGCTTGAAAGTATTGCGCCAACCCTGAAGGGTGGAAATGTTGTGCATTCCCGCTCGATTTTGGTTGGTGTGGGGGAAAGTAGGATTGCCAAGGGGTTGGGCGAGGTGCAAAAGCAGTTTGCGAGCATAAAAATAGGCTCATATCCGCGGATGGGGAAAAAACCTGTTTATACAGAAGTGGTTTTGCGTGGAACGGACCTTGATTTGCTGGACGAAGCGACCCAAAAGGTACAAAAAATAGTGGATGTTGAACACGCCGCTCAAAATATCGAGATTAAGGGCAATAAAAGCTAAGGGGTTGAATAATGGATGCGAGCAAATCTTTTCCGGTGACATGGGATCAATTCCATCGCGATTCCCGGGCGTTGGCATGGCGACTGCACGGGGAGGGCCCGTTTGAGGCGCTGGTTGCTATTACACGGGGGGGATTGGTTCCGGCGGCAATTGTTGCGCGTGAGTTGAATATTCGGCAGGTGGAAACAGTTTCGGTCAAATCCTATGCCCATAAGGATCAGGGAAAAATCGAAGTTCTCAAGCCAATTTCTGAATCGGTGCTAAATGCCAAGGGCCGTATTTTGATCGTGGATGATCTGGTGGATACCGGGGCAACCGGGCGGGTGGTGCGTGATATGTTACCCAATGCGCATTTCGCAACGGTTTATGCCAAGCCTCTGGCGCGTGACCTTGTGGATACTTTTGTGACTGAAGTATCACAAGACACTTGGATTTATTTTCCCTGGGATCTAGAAGTGGCATATGCTCCGCCAATTCATGGGGGTGACGACTAAAATATCCCCAGAAATGCGCTTTTGCGGGCGTGGTGGAATCGGTAGACACACAGGACTTAAAATCCTGAGAAAGGTAACTTTCGTGCGAGTTCAAGTCTCGCCGCCCGCACCATTTATTTTGTCTCGCGGCAAATTTGCTTTCGCTCATGCCTGCGACGGCGCGGGCTGACCACCCGGCGACCGTTTGGTCGCTTTGGCGCTTCGTGTTCGAGGTTCTTCTGCCTCGGCGCACCATTTATTTTGTCGCCGTTGGTCGCTATGCTCCCGACCCCGACACCCCCGCCAATGTTGATCTCGCGGCAGTTCGCTTGTGCCTTCGCCGACCTATGCCGCCGGGTGTTTGCGACAGGTTCTTCAGCTAAATTTGATTGAGTTTAATCAGGCGATTCAGGGTACTGGTAAATCCATTAAGTGAAATGGAAAATTATATTGTCTCATTGTTGAAATTATTGCTGACGAGGCCTTTGGACTTTATGATCCTGCCAGCCGAGTTGCTGCCTTTTCAGGCCCGCTGACCGTTGCATTTGTCACCCAGCTCAGTAGTAGCCAACGGGTGGGGATTGTACCTGTGCCTGTGTTGCTGTTGATTGGAGCTGTGGCGCTTTTTTGGGTAAGCGATACAAAAACACAACGGGTGTGAAGTGAACAAAGGCTGATTTTGAACTTTGCATCAAAGAGTAATTGCCAAGGAAAATTTTTGTCTTTATGCGCCTAAACTCTCTAGTTAGTTTCTCGGCCTATGGAGTTAACTCCTTGCGGTGTTTTATATGCAAGGGTCCACGCCGGTTGGTTTTTTAAACAAAGCTAAAGGCGAGGCAGGGGAATGGATAGTTCAAGTTGTGGGCTGGATTTTGGTATGTCAAATTCCACCCTTGGGTTGGTGGATGAGACAGGGGCGCCATTTCTGGTGCCTTTGGAGGGGGAGGCGCAACTGTCCTCGGTGCTGTTTTTCAGCTTTGAGGACGACCAGATTTATGTCGGTCAATCGGCGCTTGATGAATATGTGGCGGTGCTGAGGGGCGGATTATGCGAACTTGTTTGAATGTCACGCATGTTTGACACTGAACAAGGTGGTGGCGTGCTATAATCTGTAGGCTGAATAGCGTTTTTCAAAACATAGGGTGTCTCAAATGAAGCAGGCGGATATCGGACTGATTGGTCTGGCGGTGATGGGAAGTAATCTGGCGCTTAATATTGCTGAAAATGGCTACCGGGTTGCGGTCAATAATCGCACGGCTTCTAAAATTGACGACTTTGTCAGTAATGCGGGGGAGTTGGCTGAATGGATCATTCCTAATGCTGATCCAGGCGCCTTTGTTGCCTCAATAAAATCGCCGCGTTCCATTATCCTTATGGTTAAGGCGGGTAAGCCGGTGGATATGACAATTGCTGCTCTGTTACCTCATTTGGATAAGGGTGATGTGATTATTGATGCGGGGAATGCCAACTATCGGGACAGTGTACGCCGATATGAGGAGCTGACCCCACAGGGTATCGGCTTTTTGGGGATTGGCGTTTCTGGCGGCGAAGAAGGCGCGCGCCATGGGCCCTCTATTATGGTGGGTGGATCAAAACCCCAGTGGTTGAATGCTGAGGAAATTCTAACGGCGATCTCGGCCAAATTTAACGGGGAACCATGTTGCGCCTATCTTGGTGAAAGCGGGGCGGGGCATTTTGTCAAAACGATCCACAACGGCATTGAATATGCCGACATGCAGATGATCGCTGAGGTTTACGGGATAATGCGGGATGGTCTGGGGATGGATCCCAAAGCGTGCGCTCAGGTTTTCAAAAACTGGAATGAAGGGCCGCTCAATTCCTATCTGATTGAGATAACCGGGCATGTGCTTGAGGCTGTAGATGAAAAAACAGGCGTGCCATTGATTGATTTGATTTTAGATAAAGCGGGGCAAAAGGGAACCGGGCGCTGGTCGGCAATTGCAGGGCTGGAGCTTGGTGTTCCGGCAACCACGATCGAGGGGGCTGTGGCGGCGCGTTCGGTTTCTGCGCTCAGGGATGAGCGAATTGCAGCAGAAAAAGTCTTTGGTGCATTGCTTGATGGTGAGGTTGAAATAGGAATTAAGACCCTTGAGAAGGCATTGCTGGCGGGAAAAATTGCTGCCTATGCGCAAGGGTTTGCCGTCATGTCCAAGGCTTCTGAAGAAAACAACTGGGATTTGCCGTTGGGAACCATCGCGCGGATATGGCGCGCCGGGTGTATTA
>JAJRRJ010000170.1 GCA_024279575.1 Alphaproteobacteria bacterium
GAATGGTACTTATATCAGGTGTCGCAGCCACCCTGTTTTATCTCATTTCCCCCCCAAAACCCACTGCGATCGGATTTGGCAGCCCTTTTACCTTAACAGCAACCGATGGCAGCACTTTTACTCAGGATGACCTCAAAGGCACCCCAAGTTTGGTCTTTTTCGGCTATACTTTCTGCCCCGATGTTTGCCCAACAACTTTATTTGAATCCACCGGCTGGCGTGCGGCACTGGATTTGACCGAGGAAGATTTGCGCATAATTTTCGTGTCAGTTGATCCCGACCGGGACACACCTGAAAGTATTGGTGAATATCTGACGGCCTTTAGCTCACCGGTTATTGGATTGACCGGAACTCAAGCGCAGATTGACAATACCAAGCAGGTTTTCAGTGTGTTCAGCGAAAAAGTAGATGATGCCGGTGCATCAGACTATCTGGTCAACCATACAGCCAGCGTTTTCATGCTCAACAAAGATGGCGGATTTATCGGAACCATCAGCTATGAGGAAGATACGCAAACAGCGATCTCAAAAGTACAACGGCTGGTTAATCTGGATTAAAAACCAGTCGGGCCTTCGCGCCCGGTCTGGCCGCGATGCCTGAGGAAATGATCTGCCAGAACACAGGCCATCATCGCTTCGCCGATGGGCACCGCACGGATGCCCACACAAGGGTCATGGCGTCCCTTGGTTACAATTTCGGTGTTTTTGTTTTGTGTCGTCACGGTTTCGCGAATCGCTAAAATCGACGATGTTGGTTTGACGGCAAAGCGCACCACAACGGGATCACCGTTGGAAATACCCCCCAAAATACCACCAGCATTGTTTGATTTGAAATAGGGGGCAGGTTCCCCTGCCCGCATTTCATCAGCATTTTGTGTGCCGGTAAGAGAGGCCGCTTCCATCCCGGCGCCAATTTCTACAAACTTTACCGCATTGATACTCATCATGGCTGATGCCAGATCGGCACTCAATTTGCCATAAACCGGCGCACCCCAACCAGCGGGCACACCTTCAGCGACCACTTCAATTACCGCTCCGATGGACTCGCCACTTTTGCGCAGGCCATCAAGATAAGGCTCCCAGCTTTGTGCAGCGCTTTTATCGGCACAAAAGAAGGGGTTATTGTCCACCTCATCCCACGAAAAATTCTCATAATTTATTTTATATGGCCCCATCTGCACCAGTGAGGCACGAATTTTAACATCCGGGATAACAAGACGCGCAACAGCACCTGCTGCAACACGGGCCGCCGTTTCGCGGGCTGAAGAACGTCCGCCTCCACGATAATCGCGAATGCCATATTTTTGGTCATAAGTGTAGTCTGCGTGGCCGGGGCGATATTTATCGCGAATATCAGAATAATCCTTGGAGCGCTGATCGGTATTTTTAATTTCAAGGGCAATAGGCGTACCCGTGGTTTTCAGGCCTCCGGTGCGCTCATCTTCAAAAACACCGGAAAGGATTTCAACCTCATCGGCCTCTTTGCGCTGGGTGGTAAAACGGGACTGGCCGGGTTTGCGCCGATCCAGATCGTGCTGAATAATTTCAGCACTGACGGTCAGGTTGGGCGGGCATCCATCCACCACGACGCCAAGGGCTGGCCCATGGCTTTCGCCCCATGTTGTAAACCGAAATAAATGGCCAAAACTGTTATGGGACATAGAATTACTTCTTTATGTTTTATCTTGTTGGTCTGGTGCAAAATGCATGTTCATGTTTCCGTCAACAAAGTGAGCGATTGCCCCCTGAGGCACCCGCCAGTTCAAGGCATCCTTTTGCGGCATGTTGCTTATCATATGACGCACTGCGCGTAAAATACCGCCATGGGCCACGATCACCGTCGTTTTTGTGAGGTTACTTGCAAAGTCCTGCAGCCGGCGTACTACATCATTATAACTTTCCCCTTCGGGGGGGCAATAGTTCCAATAGTTGGCCGCACGCTCGCCCACGGGCACCGGAGAATTAATTTCCAATTCCGAATGAAGCTTGCCCTCCATTATACCAAAGGAAATTTCCCTTAACCGATCATCAAACTGCACCTCAGGAAGCTCCACTTCAAACGCCTGGCGCATGCGGGTCATGGTTTCACTGGCGCGGGACAGGGGGGACGCAAACCAGTCCAGTTCTTTAGGGTCAATATCAGCGGCTGCAAGCATATCCACCAGTAAGGGGCCGATTGAATTGGCCTGGGCACGCCCGGTTTCATTCAGGGGAATATCCTTTGAGCCCTGATAACGGCGCTCTAAATTCCAACTTGTTTCCCCATGGCGCGCAAAAAAAAGTTGTGGCCAATCCGTCATTTTCTTAAGTCCAACCTGCCTAATTCAGCGCCTTCATGCCCATGATGTTATATCCACCATCCACAAAATGATTCTCTCCAGTAACACCGCTTGCCAGATCACTGAGCAAATACAATGCGGCGTTCCCCACCTCATCGGCACTTACGTTACGGCGCAGGGGAGCAGTTTCCTCCTGATGTCCAAGCATTTTTCTGACATCAGCAATTCCTGCGGCAGCCAGAGTTTTGATGGCACCGGCAGAAATGGAATTAACCCGGATATTTTTAGGTCCAAGGTCAGCTGCCAGATATCGAACCGAGCATTCAAGGGCAGCTTTTGCCACGCCCATGACGTTATAATTTGGAATAACGCGTTGCGCGCCCCCGTAGGTCAGGGTCAGCATCGAGCCACCATCATTCATTAAAGTTTCGGCGCGCCTGGCAACCGCTGTAAATGAATAGACTGAAATGTTCATGGTTAGAGCAAAATTTTCGGAACTGGTGTCCACATACCGCCCCTCAAGTTCTTCCTTGTTAGAAAAACCAATGGCATGCACTAAAAAGTCCAATTTGCCCCATTTATTTTTGATTGCCTCAAAAGTCTGATCAATCGCTGCGTCGTTTGTTACATCACATTCAACAACCAGATCACATACAAGTTCCTCTGCCAATGGTTCCACCCGACGCTTAAGTACCTCTCCCTGATAACTCAAAGCAATTTCGCCCCCTTGTGAAACGATAGCTTTTGCAATGCCGTAGGCAATTGAGCGTTTATTGGCGACACCCATGATAAGTCCGCGTTTTCCCGCCATCAATCCTTGTGTCATGCCGATTACTCCATATTGTCCGTTATGCAATGTTCTGTTGAATTTGCTTGTGACACAGGCCAAGATAAGGGGCAAGTTATTGACGTCGCAAAACAGGTTTATTCACGCAAGTATGGCCCTTTCACAAA
>JAJRRJ010000171.1 GCA_024279575.1 Alphaproteobacteria bacterium
ATTGAGGTTATTGGCGATGCGCGTTTGTCCCAGCAATCCCAGCACCTGAGCAAGGGCCTCCTGATCTTTGATGGGAACGCGGGAGCGCACTTTGCGCGGCGCGGCGCTCTTGCCAAACAGGCATTTGCGAATATAGGCGCTTCTGCTCATACCCTTGGACAAATTGTTGAGCTTCGATATTTCATCCTTGGTCAACCGAAGTGTGACAGGTGAAAGGGTTTTGTCCTTTTTAGGAGTGCTTCTTTGATGAGAAACTGGCCGACTGGTTTCATTAAACTTGTGGCCAATATGGTTCGCTATGGAAACACCAGCGTTTGTATCCGTTTTCATCATGACGGCCCCCTAAGACGGGGTGCCGAGCGCTGGCGTTGTGATTTCTGTTCAATTGGCGAAGATTCGGCGGCTTTCTCTTTTTTACGTTCATTTTCATCGCAGAAGGCGATAATGTGGACATCTAAGTTTTCGTCCTTGAGATACCGCTCCCATTGTTCTAATTCATTGAAAAGAGTGTTCGAGGTGTCTCTGCCCCGCTGCACCAATTTTAATTTCTCTGGAGCTTACTTTGTTCCCGCCTCTGATGGGGTGCGGTGCCGGGGAAACTCGCTTTAGTGCCCCGACGTTGGCCTTTTTTAATTAAGAACACAACGTCGGGGAGGGCATTCAGGAAAGCACGGCCTTAAGCAGGGGTCGCTTCATATCCCGCTTCTTTGATAACGGCCAATAGGGCATCTGAATCAAGAGTGCTGTTCACAGCAATGGTTCTATTGTCCAGATTAAAGGAAATTTTTGCGGCGGGGTCACTGCCGGTGATTTCTTTTTCAATGGCGGATGTGCAGTGGCCGCAGCTCATTTCAGGGACTGAGAATTTTGTCATTTGGCAAAACCTTGTTGTTTGGAAAAGCAGTTGTTGAGTTACCATCTTAGGACCTTCCCCCGGAGGAAGGTCAAGTGAGTGTGTTCAAAACCCCTAAAAAACCGAGAAAATCAAAATAATGCATTTGGGGCCTTGACCTTCCAGTTAGTGGAAGGATTAGGTTTGCGGTACCAAACAACTCAGGATGAGAACCATGGCGGCTGAAAATCAGATTAAATTATCCATTGAAGGCATGACCTGTGCATCATGTGTGGGGCGCGTTGAAAAGGCGCTCAAAGGCATGAACAATGTTGAGAATGCGACTGTGAACCTTGCGGCGGAGACAGCCGTTATACAGTTCAGTGAAGCAACAGATGCCAAGGATGTGGTGGCAACTCTGGAAAAAGCTGGCTACCCGGCCAGAACATTGACAGCGGTTTTACAAATTGAAGCCATGACCTGTGCCTCGTGTGTGGGCCGTGTTGATAAGGCGCTGGCGGCAATCCCGGGTGTTCTGGATGTGAATGTAAATTTAGCTGCTGAAACGGCAAAAGTTGTTTATCTGGACGAACAGGTGGATGTGGCGCAACTGATGCGCGTATCGCGCGAAGCAGGATATCCGGCGCGATTGCGCGAAGCTGACATTGCTGAAGACTTGAGTGCGCGCAAGGAGATTGAGGCGCGCGAGCTACAACAGCGGACTAATATTGCAGCTATTCTTGCATTTCCGGTGTTTGTTCTGGGGATGGGTGTTCATATTTATGAGCCATTTAACACGGTTGTGATGCAAACTATTGGAATGCAAAACAGTTGGCTGGTTCAGTTTGTTTTGACAACTATGGTGATGTTTGGTCCCGGACTTTCCCTTTATACAAAGGGCTTCCCTGCTTTGGTGCGTGGTGCACCTGATATGAATTCTCTGGTGGCTCTTGGCACAAGTGCTGCATATTTGTTTTCGGTGGTTTCAACATTTTTGCCGGGTTTACTGCCCGAGGGCACCCCGGCAATTTATTTTGAAGCGGCAGCGGTGATTGTGGTGTTGATTTTGCTTGGCCGTTCATTGGAAGCGCGGGCAAAAGGGCGGACCGGACAGGCAATCCGCAAGTTGCTTGACCTTCAATCAAAAACAGCGCGTGTGCTCAGGGATGGTAAAGAGCTGGAAATTGAAATTGATGAGCTTGAACTGGGTGATATTTTAATTGTTAAGCCTGGCGAGCGCCTGCCTGTGGACGGCGTTGTCACTGAAGGCAAAAGCTATGTGGATGAAAGCATGATTACCGGGGAGCCGGTTCCTGTTTCGGTTAAAGTGGGATCTGAGGTGACCGGTGGAACAGTCAATGGTACCGGTGTTTTTCAGTTTTCCGCCCAACGGGTGGGCAACGACACGACACTTTCCCAAATCATCAAGATGGTGGAGGAAGCGCAAGGGACCAAATTGCCCATTCAGGGTCTGGTTGATAAAATTACCTTGTGGTTTGTGCCAGCTGTAATGGTGCTGGCCGTATTGACTGTTGTGGTCTGGATGATTTTTGGTCCTGATCCTGCGCTGACCTATGCACTGATTGCAGGGGTGGCTGTATTGATTATTGCCTGCCCGTGCGCGATGGGCTTGGCAACCCCCACATCTATCATGGTGGGGATGGGCCGGGCGGCAGAGCTTGGTGTACTGTTTCGCAAAGGGGATGCTTTGCAGGAACTTCAGGCGGTTAAAATTGTGGCCTTGGACAAAACCGGTACTTTGACGGAGGGGCGCCCCAGTTTAACCGATATTTCTCTGGCAAATGGTTTTACGCGTGAAGAAGTTTTGCGTCTTGTGACGTCGGTTGAGAAAAATTCGGAGCACCCGATCGCAAAAGCTATTGTGCAGGCGGCGGCGGATGAGAATATTTCAGGACCAAAAGCGACAGATTTTGAATCCATTACCGGGTTTGGTGTGCGTGCCAAAGTTGAAAAGCACGAGGTTTTTGTGGGCGCGGATCGCCTTTTGGATCGTGAAAA
>JAJRRJ010000172.1 GCA_024279575.1 Alphaproteobacteria bacterium
ACAATACCATTCAACAATTCAGAATCCATTGAATCCCCTTCTGGCACTTTATGCACATCCTTTTTCGAGATGGTCAGAATATCAGAAACTGCATCCACCAGCATCCCGACCCATTTTTCACCCACAGACATCACCACAACCACATGGTTTTTTGTTGTATCGGTCAATCCGTCACCAAAACGGGCCCGCAAATCAAAAATGGGAACAATTGTTCCCCTGAGGTTTATCACACCACGCACATATTCCTGGGTATTGGGCAACGCGGTTGCTCCGCTCCAGGCGCGAATTTCCCTGACGGTGGTAATTTCCACCCCATAAACCTGCTCGCCAATCATAAAAGCGATCAACTGCATGGAATTCCCTGATTCCAAATCATGCTCTTCGCCACTCTCGTCTCTACTATCAAACGCTTCCATTTTTAGCCCTTTCCGCCAATTCTCAAATTAAGCTGCTGTTTTTTGTTCCAAAGTTTGCTTTAAGCTTGGCACATCAACAATTAGCGCCACATGGCCATTGCCAAGGATAGTGCCCCCCGCAATTCCATCAATTCGTTCGAAATTTTCTTCCAGACTCTTGATAACCACTTGTTGCTGGCCGATAATTTCATCCACGATAAGAGCAACCTTTGTGCTCCCCTCACCTTCACAAAGAACTGCAAACCGCTTATTTTCAGGCACATTCGTAACCGTCTCAAACCGGGTGACCAAATCAATCACCTGCACATATTCGCCACGAATTTGTAAAACCCGCCGCCCACTTGGGGCAAAACCAAAGTCCGCACGCTGGCATTGCATTGTCTCAACAATCGAGCTTAGGGGAATAACATAAGGGCCATCCCCAACCTCAACCAACATCACATCAAGCACCGCAAGTGTAAGCGGCAGCCGCAAAATCATTCGGGTTCCCTTGCCTGGTTTGGAACGCACATGCACCGAACCACCAATTTTTTTGATATTGGAAATCACCACATCCATGCCCACGCCGCGCCCCGAAATATCGGAAATACCATCAGCCGTTGAAAACCCGGGCGCAAACACCAATTCATCAATTTGCTCATCACTCAGTTGTTGATCCGGCCCAACAACCCCACGTTCACGCGCCAGGTTAAGCACCCGTTCGCGATTAATCCCGGCCCCGTCATCCTCAACCGCAATAATAATATTACCACCTGCCTGCTCGGCAGAAAGTTGAATTGTACCCGTTTCAGATTTCCCCGCCGCAAGTCGTTTTTCTGGAGTTTCAATGCCGTGGTCTGCGGAATTGCGAATCATATGCGTTAGGGGGTCACTGAGTTGTTCAATAATGGTCTTGTCAATTTCAGTATGTTCACCCACCATTTCAAGACGGATTTTTTTATCAGTCTTTTTGGCCAGCTCACGCACCAGTCGTGGCATCCGCGAAAACACCGATGTCACCGGCTGCGCCCGAATAGCCATTACAGCATCCTGCAAGCCGCGTGTAGTTTGCGCCAATACTTCAACCCCGCGCACCAGTTCCTGATACTGCGCCTTTATCTTGTCATCCATTTGCTGGTTCAGCATGGATTGGGTGATAACAAGTTCACCAACCATGTTGACCACCCGGTCAACCTTATCCAGATCGACCCGAATAGATTGTACCGTAGGGGATTTTGCCGCCGCAGGTTTTTCCGACTTGGCTGAATCAGGTGCCTTTTGTTCGCTTGGTTTTTCTTCAACCACAGGTGCCGGTGCAGGCTCAATTTGTTCAGCCAGATCAGCGAGGGAAAGCATGCCTGCATCGGCTGCATCCTCTTCACCAACCTGCGGTATTTCAAAAGCACTGTCTTGGGGCATCGCCCCATCATCAAACCCAACACGATCGCTGTCAGTGTCCGCTTCTGCCATTATCTGCGAAATGACCAGATCACAATCCCCTTCCACAAACTCAAATACTTCGGCGATTGCCTCTTTTGCGACCTCTTCGCTACGCAGGATAATCTCCCAGCCGCAATAGATCCCAAATGGATCAAATTCCATCAGGTCAGGCAATTTCAAAAGGTGCGCCTGAACTTCAACAGGCCCCAGAGTTCCCAGTTCACGAAAAAGCAATAGCGGATCGTTAGCCCTTTCATATAATTCATAATGCGGCGTAAACTCAATTTTCCAGTAGCGCGGCGCATCGCCCATTGGTGCCTGTTCAAAGCTGTCAACTTCCCCCTCATCAGACCCGTCACCGGCGTTTAGTTGTTCGGGCGACGAAGAAGAAACATCATCATTCTCACCCACATTGACCATCACCGGGGTAAAATCAATGTCGAAATCATCCATGGATTCTTCATCATCTTCTCCGCTCAGAAGTTTGAAGCGCGCCAGCTCCTCTTCCCCAAAATCGGAGCTGAGCTCTTGCCCGTCACGCGCAGCACCAACAAAATCAGCAACCAGATCAATCGAGCGAATACAAAGCGTTACCACCTCATCAGAAAGCTCTACCCTTCCGTCACGAACAAAATCCAGCAATGTTTCAAAGGAGTGGGCAAATTCTACCAGCTGATTGAATCCAAAAGCCCCCGCTCCCCCTTTTATGGAATGGATTGCCCTGAAAACCGCATTAAGGCGTTCCGTATTGCGGTCCCCCTCCTCAATGGCGGCAAATTCCTCTTCAAGATCACCTAAAAGCTCCGAACATTCTTCGAAATAGGTAGCTTTGAATTCGTCCAGTTCACTCATAATATATTACCGGTGGTTACAAAATTGGGAATTGGGTGGCTTAATGCACAACCCGATGAATGACCGAGATCAGCTTTGCCGGATCAAACGGCTTTACGATCCAGCCGGTGCCGCCAGCGGCCCGTCCCTGATCGCGTTTTTCCTGTGATGACTCGGTGGTCAAAATCAGTATTGGCAAACTTTTGTTTGCCCCCGAGGCGCGCACATTTTTAATGAACTCGATACCATCCATTACCGGCATGTTGATGTCGGTAATCACCACATCAAACTCACCCTCTTTCATGGCATCCAATCCCTTTTGGCCGTCTTCGGCCTGAACAACCTCAAAACCTGCTTCTTTCAAAGCATGGTCAAGCATTGACAAAATTGTTGGAGAATCATCAACGGTAAGTACACGCATTTTAGTTTCCTTGAAGTATCGGAGAAATGATATTGCCCATGCCCAATCGCTCCACAGCTTCGCGGAATGCGGGGCTGGGATTGACAACGCTGAACGCAATTTTATTTTTTTCGGCTGTAGCCTTGGCACTCACCAATAGCAAAGGGCATTTGTAACCAGCCGGGTTACCTCTGCTCCATTTATTTGAATTTCACCAATTTCAAGCGCGTTGGAAAGCCATTCGCGCAATTCATCCATCGCATCGACATCAAAAACGCCGGGTAAAGTAAATAGTTGAATTTCTGTATCGTCCATAAGTAAATGCCCAAACCCCGTATTAGTCCGTACCGGAGTTTCCTATGGAAGCGTTTATATTTCCCTAACCATAACAGATTTTAGTTAGCACGCGGCTTCAGAGCCAAAACGACCTTTTCACCCGCCACATCCCCCATTCTATCCGGAGACCAGTTAGGAGCATGATCCTTATCAATCAGCACCGCCCGTACGCCTTCAACAAAATCATCGCGTACTGCCATAAAGTGCGCAAGGCGTAAATCTGCAGCCAGCACCTGGCCAATTTCAGGGGTTTCACGCGCCGCATCCAAACCCAACACATGCACCATGTTTGATGTCGGGCATCGAGACAAAATCAGTGTCGCAACTTCTGCAAGTTCAGATTTTTGCGAAACCTGCTTTTCTAGATTAGAATAAATCTCTGCCGGGTCTTCAGAATTAAACACATCATCAAATTTATCTGCCAATTTACAAAAACTGACAAATTCATCGCTATTGCCAAGCGCTGTGCATAAACTCGATATTTGAGCATCCACATCTTCAGCACTTCCAGTCCTGATTATAGCAGCACGTGCAGAAGCAACCCCCTCTTCTGGAATTATGGTATCAGTTAGTCCCAAAACCACACCATCAACTGCACTCACCAAACTGCCCGACAGCATAAACATCATCGCCCGGTGTCGCGCACCTTTGGCCAAAATCGCGCGCACACCCACATCACAGAAATAACCGATGGCTGCCTCTGGCATGGCAAAGCGTGAATTTTGCGTAGTGATCCGATATTTCGCATGCCCCGCTATACCAAGCCCCCCACCCATCACAACGCCATGGGTTAACGCAATAATTGGTTTGTTATATGTGGCGATCAAATGGTTCATCTCATACTCAAGCGCAAAAAATTCAAATGCACACTTATGGTTCCCCTTAAGAATCATATCACGTGTCCAGCGTACATCTCCCCCTGCGCAAAACCCGCGTTCCCCCTTTCCCTCAATCAAAATTGCACGCACTCCATCATCACTGATCCAGTCCAGCAATGTCTTGTGTATGGTCTCAATCATATAAGGGGTGAGCGCATTAATAGCCTCGGGGCGGTTCAAGGTGATAATCCCGATACCGTTTTCAATGCTAAGTTCAATCTGGTTTTCCATAGGCAAAGACCTGCCACGCCAACAGGTTTTTGGCAATCGTCATTCATTAGGGAATTTATTTTTCCCCGGTTACACAATTCCCCCGCAGGTGATAAGAAACAATGATGTTTTGTTGGGGCGTATTTGTATGAGTAATGTAAAACTGACCGGTATCGCGCGTGACCTGGCTAGATTGACTGCGACAGGAAAAACTATCCGTATCGGGGTTATTGGTTCAGGGGAAATGGGCACCGATCTGGTTACCCAGTGCATGCTCATGGACGGCGTGGAAATCTCAATCATTGCCGCCCGCCGCCCCTTCACCGCAATGGATGCCATTACACTGGCCTATGGGGACAGTGCCCGTGGCCGCGAAGTACATTCCCGCAAGGCCATGTCTGAGGCTCTGGATATGGGAACAATAGCAATTACCAGCGACCCCGCCCTTATGGTAACGGCCCCTGAAATTGACGTGGTTATCGATGCGACAGGAAAACCCGGCGTTGCAGCGGACTATATTCTTTCAGCCATGGAGCATGGCAAGCACATCGTGATGATGAATGTGGAAGCAGATGTCACCATCGGTCCCTATTTGCGCGCTGAGGCCGAACGACTGGGGGTTATCTATTCACTTGGCGCAGGGGACGAGCCCTCCTCCTGTATGGAGTTGATCGAATTTGCCTCTGCGCTGGGCTACACTATTGTGTCCGCCGGCAAGGGCAAAAACAACCCCCTGAAACATGATGCTGTTCCAGATGAATACCGGGAGGAAGCCGCCCGTCGCAATATGAACCCGCGCATGCTCGTTGAGTTTGTTGACGGCTCCAAAACCGCCGTTGAAATGGCTGCCATTGCCAACGCAACCGGGTTGGTACCCGATGTGCCCGGCATGCATGGTCCCAACGCATCGCGCGACGAATTGCCCTCGGTGCTCATCCCCAAAGAAGATGGCGGCATACTCAACAAAATGGGCGTGGTTGATTACACAATCGGGAAAGGCGTGGCCCCCGGTGTGTTTGTCATCGTTAAGGCAGAACACCCCCGCATTATTGAGCGCATGGACGATTTGCATGTGGGAGTTGGCCCCTATTATGGATTTTTCAGGCCCTACCATTTAACCTCACTCGAGGTGCCGCTAACCGCCGCACGCATCATGATGTATGGCAAGGCTGATATGGTCCCCCTGGCCAAGCCGGTTGCTGAAGTATGTGCTTTGACCAAGCGAGATATTGCTGTCGGGGAAACGCTGGATGCCATTGGCGAAACCTGTTATCGCTCGTTTACCATGACCGTTGGCGATGCAGCCGCAAAAGCCTGCCTGCCGGTGGGGCTGCTTGAGGGGGGCAAAGCCACTATCCCCATCAAAAAGGGTGAATTGATCACACACCACAACGCAATGCCCGATACCTCAACCCTGCTCTATAAAATGCGCATGAAACAGGATAAAATGTTGGATGTTTCGCTAAAATAGTGACCCTGCAATTATCCCAGCCTGAAAGCATCTAAATGCCCGCAATCACAACACTTGAAGAACTTGAAAAAATATATGGAGCACCCGCCCGGGTTTCCCTCACAAAGGTTCTCGATTCCCTTTCCCCCGCCTATAAGAAATTCATTCTTGCCTCCCCGTTTGTAGCACTGGCCAGCGTCGGGCCGGAGGGGCTGGATTGTTCACCGCGGGGAGATCAAAAAACCGTGGTTAGCATCGCTGATGACAAAACCCTGCTCATGCCTGACTGGCGCGGCAATAACCGCATTGATACCCTGCGCAATATTGTTCGCGACTCACGGGTCGCCCTTATGTTTATGGTGCCCGGATCAGAAACAGTTCTTCGGGTTAATGGCCGCGCCATCGTGACCGCGGATGATGAATTTCGTTTGCCCTTCAAAGTGGATGATAAACTCCCGCGCACCGTCATCGCTATTGATATCACTCAGGTCTATTTTCAGTGCGCCCGGGCCATAAAGCGCGCGCGCCTGTGGAAAGCGGGGTCCCAGAGCGCCGCCCTCAATCTCCCCACGGTTGGAGATATGCTCAAAGAAATCACCAAAGGCCCATTCGATGGTAAAGAATATGACGCTAACTGGCCCGCACGTGCTGAAAAAACCCTTTGGTAGGAAACGCAAAATATCAGCTTTTGGCTAGCAATTCTCACGACCTCAAGCCAGAAGCTTTTCAACCACCAGGCGAATGGCCGGCCCAATCTCCTCAACGCGTTGCGCTTTTTTGACAATTCCAAAAGTACAGGCCAGTATCAGCATCGTATGAATATGCGCCCTTGGCTGAGCGTGCTGGCGCAAAATTTCTTCAATTTACAATTGCAGCCACTGCTCAAATTCAGCAAAATTTTGCGCAGCTATCCGCGCAGATTCAGAATAGAGTTCATCGGCAAACACCGACCCCTCCATAAGGCGAAAAAACATTTTGTGCTTCGCCGCCAACGCACCGGAAATTCGCAGCTCCACCTTTCCCGGCTTTGCCAGCTCATGTTCGCAAACTGCCCTGACCTCCCCAAGAAATCGTATGACCCCGGCAATAAACAAGGCCTCCTTGTCCGGAAAATACTTATACAATGTGGGTTTGGCCACATCGGCCCTTTGCGCAACCGTCTCCATGGAAACCCCGCGATACCCAAACTGCAGAAAAAGCTTGAGTGCAACATCAATCATACGATTGCGCCGTTGCACCTGCATCGCCTCCGATCGTGACAAATTGGATTGCATGTTTTTTGCGACTTGTCCTTGGCGCCCTTGACTTTTTACTAAATGAACGTTTATCGTACGCTCTGTTCAATATCAAGGATAAACCATGGCTGACACAGTTTTACTCACCGGAGTTTCTGGCTTTGTCGGGTCTCATGTCGCCCTGCAATTGTTGAAAGCAGGCTACAGGGTTCGCGGCAGCCTGCGCAATCTGGATCGTAGCGAAGAAGTGCGTCAAACCATGGGTGCCCACGGCGCTGATGTCAGCAACCTTGAATTTGTTGCCCTTGATTTGCTGAATGATAAGGGATGGGATGACGCCATGCAGGGGGTAAAGTATCTCCAGCCCACCGCCTCCCCATTTGTTACGTCCATGCCTGATGATGAAATGGAGTTGATCCGTCCCGCGGTGGATGGCACGACCCGCGCCATCAGTGCCGCTCTAAAGGCAAAAGTAAAACATATCGTACTCACATCCTCCATGGCCGCCATCATGTATGGGCATCCAAGGGAGCGCACAAAAGCGTTTAGTGAAGAGGACTGGACCGACACACAAATCGAAACCAATGCCTATACCCGCTCAAAGACCCTGGCTGAGCGCAAAGCATGGGAGCTGGTTGACGAAGCAAATCGGCATGACGATTTAAGCGTTATCAACCCCACATTTATTCTGGGGCCCCTGCTCAACGAAGACCCCGGCACATCCGGCGCTATGATTACCCGATTTTTAACCGGCTCGCTCCCCGCCGCTCCAAAAATTGGTTTCACCTGTATCGATGTACGCGACGTTGCTGAATTGCATGTTCTTGCGATGACAAGACCCGAGGCCAAAGGAAAGCGGCATGCCAGCGCGGCGGAGTCACTCACCATGCTGGAAATGGCTCAGGTTCTAAAGGCCCGTTTTCCAGCCTATGCAAATAAATTACCCAAATTTGAACTGCCCGACTGGGCCGTACGCCTCTATGCCGTTTTTGACGCCGATGCGCGCAGCAGTCTGGGAGAATTAGGGCACCGCAAGAGCGTAAATGCCAAACGGGCCACAACCTTACTTGGGCGCGACTTTATTCCCGCAAAAGATGCCCTTGAGGCCATGGGGAAAAGTCTGATCGATCACAAACTGGTTTGAGTTAGAATATAATCGGGCACAATCCCTGAAGTTGCAATAAATGGATCAACATCCAGTCCTGCAAACAATCCGTAATCCGCCATCAACACCGATTTTACTCCAGCAGCGGCCCCCCCAAGCACATCCGTATGCAATGTGTCCCCCACCATAACAACACGTTCAAGGGCAACATTTTCGCCAACCCGTTGCAATGCCCGCTGATAAATATTCTCAAAAGGCTTGCCAAAAAACTGAGGAACAACCTCACTTTTGCGCGCAATTTCATGGGCAAACCAGCCCGGCTCCAGGCTAAGCCCGGTTTCCCGTGGTGCAACAATATCAGGATTACCTACAAAAACCGGACGTGGCCGCCGCTGAAGAGAAGCAACAATCATTGCCTGCTGCATAAGGGTCCACTCCCCCGAACCCAAAAAGATAAACCCTTCAACCCGTTCAAAATCTGCAGGATCCTGACCCAGTTGAATACAGTTTACCGACAATTCGTCAATGGCCCCTCCGGTTGAAGCCATTACCCCCCAGAGTTTTTCATCCCGTCCATTCAGAGCATCTGCCAAAATATTACGTGATGCAATTATATCCCTGGGGTCAAAATCAAATCCAAAATCTTGGTATTTTTTCAGCGATACACTGGGGGAAAACGTTGCCCCGTTTGCAACCACCAATACTTTTTTCCCTGCACTTTGCAACGCGCCAACCCATTCAGGAGCACCTGGAATAACTTCCTGACCCACATTGAGAACCCCAAAAGCATCCAGCAAAAAAACATCAAATTGCTCAGAGATTTCACTGATATGGGAAATGCGTATCGAAGCCGTCGGAAAATTTGCCTTCGGCAAAACCTGACGCACACGCTCGTATTGCGCGAATGCCCAGTCGCTATCAACTTTAACCATAATTTTATCCGAATAATTTTCTTAGATAATTGCGCCACGCACCTTGGCTGAAACAAATTCGCCAATCACTACCGCAAGCAAAATCACCAGAAGAATGAGCGAAACCTGCGGCCACGCCAATACATTAAGGGATGATTGCAATTGCAAACCGATCCCCCCGGCACCAACCAGCCCCAGAACGGTAGATTCGCGAATATTGATGTCCCAGCGGAATACGGCAATTCCGGCAAAAGCAGGCAATATCTGAGGAACAATCCCATATACCATCACCTGCCAGCCACTGGCCCCGGTTGCCCGAATGGCCTCCACTTGGGTTTCATCAATTTCCTCAATCGCCTCATAAAGCAACTTTGCGCAAAATCCGATCGAACGAATTGAAATGGCAATCAACCCGGCAAACACCCCCGGACCAACGATAGACACCAAAAGCAAGGCCCAGATCAACGAATTCACCGAACGGGTGGAAACGATAATCAGCAGGGCAATCGGACGTACAAACAGCCTGCTTGGTGTCGTATTACTCGCCGCCAAAAAGGCAACAGGCACCGCCATTATCAAAGCAAACAGCGTGCCCAGGGTGGCGATATTCAGCGTATCCCAGATTGGCAGCCACAACTGGTCCATATAAGACCAGCGCGGCGGCATGGCACGCCCCCCGATATCCATTGTTACCGCCCCGATATTACCCATGATTGCCCATTGGGTATTATCAGAAATAACTTTCCAGGAAAAAACAAACGCCATAGTGCCTAAAAGCCACATGGCCCAGCGTATTAATTGTGAATTGCGGTCGCGTACCTGCCATGCCTTGACGCCACTTTTTTCTATAATTGGCATTATTTCATCCTCGCACGAATAATACCGGACAGATATTCAAGCACCATCACAGACACAATAATAATAATTAAAATGGCAGCTACGGAGTCAAATTCATACCGGTCAAACGCCGTATTCAAAGTGGCTCCAATGCCCCCGGCCCCCACCAGTCCCAGCACCGCACTTTCGCGGAAATTAATATCAAGCCGGTACATAGAAAGCCCCACCAGTCGCGGCATCACCTGGGGTTGCACCCCATAATTCACCCATTGCATCCACTTTGCACCGGTGGCCTTTACAGCTTCAGCCTGCGCTTTTTGCATATCCTCTATGTCTTCAGCCAGCAGTTTGGCCAAAAATCCGATAGTGGCAAAACTCAAAGTAATAAATCCGGCCAGTGGGCCAAAACCCAAAATTGCAACTAAAATGATCGCAACGATAATTTCATTCAGGGCGCGCGACAAGGCAATGATTGCCCGACAAACCAGATATACCGGCAGGGGCGCAATATTGCGCGCAGCACCAAGCGCAACAGGTATGGACAGGGCAATTCCCACCACCGTGGAAGCAACCGTCATCACAACGCTTTCAGCCATCCCCGAAGAAATATCGCTCCAGCGGGAAACAAAATCGGGATTTGCAAAACCGACAATAAACTCCCAACCACGCGACAGCCCGCGATATACCCGCGACCAGTTGATCTCAACCGAGGCGAAAGCCAGAACCAGATATATCACCGAAGCAATAATCAGGCCCCAGCGCCAACCCGGGCTCGTAATAAAATGTGGTTTGCGCCAGCGCTTCCCCACATATTGATCAAGGGTGGCACTCATTTACCAGCCTCATCATTTTCCTCATCCGCATCGTCAACGGTTTCAATGGTCGCTTCCCAATCTTCTTCTCCGTAAATGCGCGTCAACACATCAGGAACAAGCTCATCAGGGGCTCCGTCAAAAACAATCCGTCCCGCCTCAAGGCCAACCACCCGCTGCACAAACATCTTGGCAAGATTCACATCATGAATATTAATAATTGTCGCCAGTTCCCGCTCCCGGCACATTTCAACAATCAAGCGCATTATTTCGCGCGATGTCTTGGGATCAAGAGAAGCTGTCGGCTCATCAACCAGTAACAATGTCGGATCCTGAATAAGCGCCCGGGCAATTCCCACCCGCTGACGCTGTCCACCCGAACGCGCATCCGCCCTTTTATCCGCCATGTGCAAAAGTCCGACCCGGTCGAGCAACCGGTATGCCTCATCCACGTCACTCTGGGGGAATTTACGCAAAAAACTGCGCCAAAAGCCCACATAGCCCAACCGGCCAGACAGTACATTCTCCATCACGCTCAAGCGTTCAACCAACGCATATTCCTGAAAGATCATACCCATCCGACGTCGCTCGCGTCGCAAGCCACCCGCGCCAAGCGCAGTAATATCTACCCCGTCAAGTATTGCCCTGCCACTGGTTGGTTGTACCAGCCGGTTCACGCAACGAATAAGCGTGCTTTTACCCGCACCCGAAGGTCCTATCAGGGCAATCACCTGCCCTTTTCCAACTTCAAGATCAACCCCGGACAAGGCCTTGTCGCCCGTGTTATAAACTTTAGTAAGCTTTTCCAGCTTTAGCATTCCAGTAAACCCCATCCCTCCACGCCCAAACTTTTCAGGCGTGCGAAAAAGCCCGCGCGCATCGTAACGCGCGGGGCATCATCAAACTTTCAGTGATTATTCGCAGGCGTAGGAAACGCCGTTTGCTGTATCAATCTTACGGATAACTTCCCAGAACTCCTGGTATGTCATCGGAAGGAATTGACCTTCATTTGATTTCTCAAACTCAGCCTGCAGTGAAGTACCTTCCCATTCAAAGTCAAAGAACGCTTTTTCAATATTAGCACGCAATTCCGGTGTCAGGTTATGGGCAGTACCAAAACCTGTGGTTGGGAATGTTTGTGACTTATAGATGGAAATCACATCGGTCTCAGCAATAACCCCACGTGAAATCATCCGTGACAAAACGGAGTTTGCAATCGAAGCTGCTGGATAATCCTGATTGGCAACACCCAAAATAGAGTTATCGTGCTTACCGGAGAACGCAGGTTCAAAATCGCGATCAGGAAGCATATCAAAATCACTGGCCAGAATAGCAGAAGGCGCTTTAAAGCCAGAGTTTGATGTCGGTGACGTAAAGGCCAGTACACCGCCCTTGATGTCCTCAACCTTTTCAATGCCAGAACCCGGATAGGTCAGAATTTCCATCTCATACCCGAAGTTGCCATCAAGCGAGGCCATAATGGTGAACGGGGAGAACCCGGCACAGTTCACAGCCAAAGGATTGGAGCCAGTGTTAAACCCGGCAATATGCAAACGACCCGAGCGCATGGCTTCAATCTGAGCGGCGTTGGATTGTACGGGGAAGAACAAAACGTCCTTGCCGGTAACTTCTTCCATATAATCTAAAAAGTCTGACCAGACTTCTTTATAAACCGCAGGGTCTTCAACTGGAGTATATGCAAAAATCAGTGTGTCTGGATCAACCAGTTCAGCTGCATCTGTTGGAGTATCAGCAATCAAATCTCCATCCACATCGCAATAACGCTCATCCAGCGTGCCACGCGGACAATCAGACTGAGCATAAGCACCACTCGCACTCATCAAAAGTGCGGCTGCCAGTGCACCCAATACATATTTGGTTTTCATTATTATTCTCTCCCTTTGATTTAATTCCCCGCGAATTAAGTCCTATCTGCTCCAAAAACGCAAATGATTTCTTGTTTTTTCACCGCATCATTTTGTTAAAATACCCACAAATTGCAGCGCTAGACAGCCCCATGGAAGAAAACATCCAATAGCTATTCAAGGCTGCCCGCCAATATGACCAACAGCGCGCGCGCCCTGTTTATTTCCAGCACAAAGACTGTCATATAAGCTCTGCCCGACCAGTTGCGCAGCCACAAACCCACCTAAAAATGCATCCCCCGCCCCCGTTGTATCCAATGCAGCAACATTTTCACCGGGCGCAAACAGCAGGTTTTCATGCCCATCCAGCGTTACCGCCCCCAAAGCCCCTTGCGTTATTACCACCCGATCAAAATAGGGCCTTAAAACCCTGAGTTGAGTTTCAGGGTCGCTTTCCCCACTCAGCAATTCAGCCTCTTGTGCATTGGGAAACAAAATCGCCGCCCCCCTTGTCCAATCAAGAAACCGGGCAACCCCGACATCCCTGATAAACCCCGAGGACGAAGGGTCAATTAAAACCGGAATATTCTTTTGTCCGGCGCGCACCATCACCTCTTTTGCCACCTCTCTGGGAGAGGCAATAAAAAAACTGTACCCTGATAAAACCACCATCGACACATCATCCAGCACATGCGCACCCAAATCTTCAATGCTCAGCACTTCATTGGCCCCGCGATCCGTATAAAAACTACGCTCCCCCCCCGGATCAATCATGGATATGAGCGTACCCGTTGCCAATTCGGTATCACCCGCAAACAACGGCTCCACCCCACGTTCTAAAAACTGCGCACTCAGCGCCGCCAGATCACTGGCCCCCACCCGTGCCACCAGACGCGCTGATACTCCGTTTGCCGCCAGCCACACCGCCTGATTTGCGCCCGACCCACCGGGCCGCATCTCAATTTTTGCTTTGCAATCGGACCCTTCCCGCAAAACCCCATGGGGTCGCACAATCACGTCGCGCATAACATCCCCCACCAGCAAAACGGTTTTTACCGACGAATCGCTTGTACTCATTTCAAAGCACAAAGCGCCAGCGCGATTTTTCCAGCGACCCTGGCATTATTGGTAATCAGCCCCACGTTGGCGGCAAGACTTGTTCCCCCGCTTAATTCAAAAATCCTGTTGAGCAGATATGGGGTCAGTTTTTTGCGGGTAACACCCGTTTTTTCCGCCTCATTTACTGCACTAACAATCCAACTCTCAATCTGTTCAGGGTCCATAGCATTGGCCTCCGGAATAGGGTTGGCAACAAGAACACCCCCCATGCCCAGCTTGTTCTGAGTGAATATCACCCGCGCAATATCGGCGACATCATCAAATCTGTGATCAACCGGATATCCGCTGGAACGTGTATAAAAGGCCGGAAATTCATCGCTGCCATACCCGATAACCGGCACCCCGTTGCTCTCCAGCACTTCTAAGGTTTTTCCAATATCCAGAATACTTTTTGCCCCGGCACAAATTACCGCCACTGGCGTTTTTGACAATTCTGCCAGGTCCGCAGAAATATCAAAAGTCTCCTGTGCACCCCGATGAACCCCGCCAATCCCCCCGGTGGCAAAAACTTCTATACCCACCGCCTCAGCTATCTGCATAGTCGTTGCAACAGTTGTGCCCGCAAGCCCCCCTTTAATTAACAAAGAAGCCACATCCCGGCGCGACGCCTTGCTGGCTGTTTCATTGTTTTCCGCCAGATATTCAAGACGATCACCCGACACCCCGACACAAAGACGCCCCTCCATAATGGCAATGGTTGCTGGAATTGCACCGACCCCCCGCACCTCCGCTTCCACCGCCAGTGCCGTATCCAGATTTTGCGGAAACGGCATGCCATGGGTAATAATCGTTGATTCAAGGGCAACCACACCCCGGTTATCCGCCAGAGCATCCCTTACCTCTTCACTCACATCGATAAAGTCACGTATTGTCATTGCCATTTCCATTTATCTTTTGATTTTTCGGCCAGCTTAAATCATCGTGTCAAAAACACTATTGTTTTGTTCCACATACTGTTATTCATTTTCGCAAAACAACAACACAAAGGTAGGCCAATGACCGCTGGTTCCAAAGTTATCGACGGCAAAGTCCTCGCAGGCCAGGTACGCCAGAAAGTCAGGGACTTCGTTCCCGCTTTTGTAGAAAAAACCTCAATAATTCCTGGCCTCGCGGTGGTTCTTGTAGGCGATGATGCAGCCTCCCAGGTTTATGTGGCCTCCAAGGGAAAAGCAGCGCGCGAATGCGGGCTCAATTCATTTGAACATATTTTGCCCCAAAACACATCTTCAAGCGACTTGCTTGCCCTTATTGCCACCCTGAATGCGGATAAAACAGTACATGGAATTCTTGTGCAAATGCCCCTGCCCGCGCACCTGAATGAATATGAAATCATACAGGCCATTGACCCGAAAAAAGACGTTGATGGCCTTACTCTGACCAATGTGGGGAAAGTGGGTTCCGGCCATCTTGAAGATGCTTTTGTGCCCTGCACCCCGGCAGGGTGCATGCTGATGATTGAACAAATTCACGGCAAAGACCTCTCAAGTCTGAACGCCATTGTAATTGGCCGCTCAATCCTTGTCGGCAAGCCGGTGGCCAACCTTTTACTTTTGGCCAATGCCACCGTTACCATCGCCCATTCACGCACCGCCAGCCTGCCTGAAATCTGCTCCACAATGGATATTATTGTTGCAGCGGTTGGTCGCCCCCAAATGATCAGGGCTGACTGGATCGGGCGCAGCACCCCGCGCGGCCCTACAATTATTGATGTTGGGATCAATCGCATTGATGCCCCCGAGCGCGGGCCGGGCAAAACCCGCCTTGTCGGCGATGTGGATTTCAACGATGTTGAACCGTTTGCAGGGGCCATTACTCCGGTTCCTGGTGGCGTAGGTCCCATGACCATCGCTATACTAATGGCCAATACGTTGCGTGCCGCCTGCATCGCAACGGGCGAACCCACACCCCGTTTTTAGCGACCGCTTTAGCTTCAGATATGTTGGAGTTTTAACGCCTCAATCAAAGCGCTCACCCGCGAAGCATTGTCTTTGGCTGTCTGCCCATCCGCATGAAAAAAGTTGTTTTCAACCCCCACCCGCAGGTCCCCGCCAGCCTTTGCAGCAGCCACCAGACACCCAGTTTCCCCCTGTCCGAACGCACACACCATAAACCGCCAGTTTTGCGCCATGCGCTGAGCACCCAAAACATCAAGATATGGAATAAGCATAGAGGGGTCACTTTGTTGATTTTCACTATATCGCCCCAAAACAAACAAAACATTTTTCTGTCTGGCCGGTACCGTTCCCAATAAAATCATTTTGGCCAGACGAGCAAACTCTTGCGCTGAATAGACAATATGCTGGACGTCAATTGCACGCTCCTGCGCTGCATAATAAAACCGGCTCGCCGCCGCCAGATCATCGTCCCCAAACATTTCACCCATCGCAACGGAGACCATTTTGGGGTGAACCTTAAACACAAGCGCGCGCTGTTGAACCGGGGAATATTGTCCCACCGATTCCGTAGTGATTTGTACCTTTAGCTTGGGAACCTGAATATCCAGCTCTTTGAGCAATTCCCCATAAAGCCCCGCATCCAGAATATGGCCGCCTTTATCATCGCGCACATGCGCATGAATACCACTGGCCCCAGCCTTAAAACACGCATTTGCCGTGGTAACAATTTCAGGAATTGTTATGGGCAATGCGGGGTGATCCGAGTGCCCTTTGCGCGCACCATTGGGGGCAACAAAAATTTCCCGCCTCTTCTGCCCACTCATTTAGTCAATCCCAATTTCCCTTAGCGCCAGATCAACACTTTTGCCCAGGCGCTCAACAAGCTCCCCCACATCCTCGGGGGTAAAAATAAATGGTGGCGCCAAAAGAATATGATCGCCGCTTTGTCCATCCACAGTTCCCCCGAACGGATAAATCATCAGCCCCTGCTCCATGGCAATCCGTTTGATAATTTTGTTCAAACCCAATGAAGACTCAAAAGGGGTTTTCGTTTGCCTGTCCTGCACAAGCTCCAGACCAAGCAATAGTCCACGCCCCCGGATATCCCCCACATGGGCATTTTGTCCAAGCCGTTCATTTAGTTTTTCAAGGAGCAGGTCCCCCATCTCTTGCACATTTTTCAAAAGATCGTTCCGGTCTATTTCATCCAGCACCGCCAGTGCCGTTGCCGCCGCCACCGGATGGCCCATATATGTGTGGCCATGTTGAAAAAACCCGCTTCCCTGCCTGATCCCGTCATAAATTTTTTCAGAACAAAGCATCGCCCCGATGGGCTGAATCCCCGCCCCCAGTCCCTTGGCCATACATATAATGTCCGGCAATACGTCGTCTTGCTCTGAGGCAAAAAAGCTGCCGACACGCCCGGCCCCACACATAACTTCATCCAGAATCAGCAACACACCATATTTGTCGCAAATCTCTCTTATGCGCTTGAAATACCCATCCTCGGCAGCCACCGCACCCATAGTTGCCCCCACCACCGGCTCAGCAATAAATGCCGCAACATTTTGTGCACCCAAGTCAAGAATTTTAACCTCGAGTTGATCAGCCATGCGCTGGCCATAATCAAATGCGGTTTCCCCCTCCTCCCCGAAGCGCCAAAAATAACACGGATCAATCTGGTGCATGGCAGGGGCCAACAAGGGCTCGAATTGCGCCCGCCGCCATTTGTTTCCCCCCGCAGCAAGCGCCCCAAGCGTGTTGCCGTGATAGCTCTGCCAGCGCGAAATCACCTGCGCGCGCTGATCCTCACCAATTTCCACAAAATATTGCCGTGCCAGTTTGATCGCGGATTCCACAGCCTCAGACCCACCTGAAACCAGATAGACCCTGTCAATTCCGGCAGGCGCCTTTTCAATCAGCCGATCCGCCAGCAATTCAGCCGGTTCAGAAGTGAAAAACCCGGTATGGGCAAAAGCAATTGCATCCAACTGCGCTTTGGCTGCCTCAAGCACCCTGAAGTTAGAATGACCAAGGGAGGAAATCGCCGCGCCCCCACACCCGTCCAGATATCGTTTTCCGTTGGAATCAATTAACCAAACCCCCTCTCCACCGGCAATAATCGGGAGGTGACCCTTGGTCTGTCGACCAAAAACATGGCCTGACATGGCGCGCATTCCTTTTCAAACGTTTAGACGTGTGCAGCACATAAAATACCCCACAAGTAAACGCTTACGCCTTTTGCAAAATCGGTCAAGGGTTCAGTTAACAATATTCCAGACAGGGCGTTTCAGGTGCCCCATAAACGCAGCACCTGAAACAGTTAGGTCCGAATAACATAAACCGATTGCTTGGCGTGGCGCACTACACGCGCCGCATTTGGCCCAAGCAGATAGTCTTTTAAGTCAGGACGATGCGCCTCAATGATAATCAAAGAGCAGTCAAGCTTATCCGCTGAACGAATAATTTCCTGATAGATGGACCCCTGAACCACATGGCGAACAATGGATTCAGGATCTTTAGCATCCTCAAAGACCTGTTTTTTCAACTCCTCCTTTGCGTGGGCAAAATGCTTTTCCTCAAATCCTTCAGGAAAATAGCTACCCACGATCGGCATGGAAAAATTGGGAATAATAGTGACCACATGCAGGGTGGCCCCATCATTTTTCGCCAGATTTTCCGCAATGTTTATGGCGTTTTTATTGGAACCTGAGCTTTCGCCCAGGTCCAAAGCAAGCATGTAATTATTTGACAATTGGTTTCCCCCAAAATGCCGGAACCGTTTGACGGCGCCGTTGGAAAAAGATGACGATGCCAAGTAGCAACATCGCCGGGATGTAGAACAGTTGTTTGGGCATCCGCGATGCTGGAGACAGAACCTTCTCAATCACAACAGCTTCCTCCGCATAAAAGTCAAAGTCACCCAAACGATTAAAATAGGGCGTACCCGGGAATGGTTCATCAAGTTTGACCACTTCCTGATCAGAAATAACAGTCAAACCTGCCGCACCCAAACGGGCTGCACCATCAGCTTCACCCTCAACCTGTAGCACAACCGTGGTGGATTTGGTTTGCCCTGTATCAAAATCAGGCCCGGTTACCACCAGACGCATCACAGATCCGACCGGCGCATCTGCAACGCTTTGCTCAATTTCAATTGGCGGTGTTTCAACAAAGGGTGGCTGCACATAATCCAGGAAGAACCCGGGACGGAACAGCATGAACGCAACAAGAATCAGCATGCCCGATTCCCAGAGCCTGGATTTGGCAAAGAAATAGCCCTGCGTGCCTGCCGCAAATAGCAGCATAGCAAACGTCGCGACAATAAACACGATTATTCCCTGTACCAAAGTCACATCAATCAGCAGCAGATCCGTATTAAAAATAAACAGGAACGGCAATGCAACGGTGCGCAAGCTATAAAAGAATGCGGTAAACCCGGTTTTGATCGGATCGCCCCCCGACACGGCCGCCGCCGCGAACGAGGCCAGCCCCACCGGGGGCGTGACGTC
>JAJRRJ010000173.1 GCA_024279575.1 Alphaproteobacteria bacterium
GCGCCAAAAGATTTTATTGCAGCTCAACTCAAAGGCATTGTTGGCATTGAAATTGAAGTAAATTCTCTGGTGGGCAAGTTTAAGGTTTCGCAGAATAAAAGTACTGCGGATAAACAAGGCGTCGCATTAGGGCTTCTGGAAGAAAAGTCGGACCATGGCAGGGCAATGTCAGATATTGTTCGAGATTATAGCGAGTCGTAAATTTCT
This sequence comes from Alphaproteobacteria bacterium, assembly GCA_024279575.1. Taxonomy (GTDB): domain Bacteria; phylum Pseudomonadota; class Alphaproteobacteria; order Rhizobiales; family Devosiaceae; genus DROE01. The sequence goes on from JAJRRJ010000173.1 coordinate 208, forward strand.
TTGCTGTCGAGGGTAAAATTACCTTGCCTTTGTGCCCTCAACTCACTAGACATGGCCAAATTCAGCCGCACGAAGTGACTCGCGCGGCTTCTGTTCGTGCCGTAATTTGGTTTTGTGTTTTATAAAAAATACAGTCTTTACAAGGGGTTGTTGGCAAATGGCCAAGATGAATCCGATAATTTATTTTCAGCAGGTGCGGGCCGAAGTCAAGAAGGTTGTGTGGCCTACACGCAACGAGACGCTGATCTCCACCATTATGGTGCTGATCATGGTGATGCTGGCAAGTTTATTTTTCCTATCGGCAGATCAGGTAATTTCCTGGTTTGTTCAAATGTTACTTTCGATCCGCGCCTAGTTGCGGACCTGATTACTCAATAAGGCGGTTAAGCATAAAATGGCCATGCGTTGGTATATAGTTCAGGCATACTCAAATTTTGAGCATAAGGTGGCGGATGCAATCCGGGAAACCGCTGCGAACAAAAAACTGGATTCTTATATCGAAGAGATATTGGTGCCTGTTGAAAAAGTGGTGGAAGTGCGCCGGGGCCGTAAGGTGGATGCAGAGCGTAAATTTTTCCCTGGGTATATGTTGGTGAAGATGGAGTTGACTGATGAAACTTTTCATCTGATCAAGAACACGCCAAAGGTTACGGGCTTTTTAGGGTCGGACCATAAACCTATTCCCATATCTGAATCTGAAGCGCAGGCAATTTTGCAGCAGGTGCAAGAGGGCGTCGATCGTCCCAAGCCCTCAATCAGTTTTGATATTGGAGAGCAGGTTCGAGTTTCTGATGGGCCGTTTGCTTCCTTTAACGGGGTTGTTGAAGAAGTGGATGAAGAGCGGGCGCGTCTCAAAGTTGAGGTTTCGATTTTTGGCCGGGCAACTCCGGTCGAATTGGAATATGCTCAGGTCGAAAAGATCTGATCATAAAAAGGGTTGTTGCCCCTCTTGTTTATGGGAGGGTGAGGGCTCAGTTAAATCCGTGGAAGAGGCCGGTGGTTCGCCAAATCACCAATGGTTCTTGTACCACGGCGTTTTTATTGAACAACGGTCAGGTGACCGAGAAACGGATAAAATATGGCGAAGAAAATCAGTGGCTATCTTAAGCTGCAAGTTCCAGCGGGTTCGGCAACGCCGTCCCCCCCAATCGGGCCGGCCCTTGGCCAACGTGGTCTGAACATTATGGAATTCTGTAAGGCGTTCAATGCGGCTTCACAGGAAATTGACAAGGGTGCGCCGGTTCCCTGCATTATTACCATTTACGCGGACAAAAGCTTTTCCTTTGAAATGAAAATGCCGCCTGCCAGCTATATGATCAAACAGGCAGCAAAACTTAAGTCTGGCTCACAAAAGCCAGGGCATGATGTTGCTGCAATAATTTCGTCGGCTGATGTGCGCAAAATTGCAGAAGCGAAAATGAAAGACCTGAACGCCCATGATATTGAAGCCGCAATGGCTCAGATCGCCGGGTCTGCCCGGTCAATGGGTATTGAGGTTGGGAGCTAAAATCATGGCAAAAGTTGGAAAAAGAACAAGAGCCGCGTTGGAAAATATTGACCGCAAGAAGCTTTATGAGCTTGGTGAGGCAGTTGGTATTGTGAAAACCAATGCAACCGCGAAATTTGATGAAACTATTGAAGTTGCGATGAATTTGGGCGTTGACCCTCGTCATGCGGACCAGATGGTGCGCGGTGTTATCAACCTGCCAAACGGCACTGGTCGTACGGTTCGGGTTGCGGTTTTTGCCCGTGATGCCAAAGCTGATGAAGCGCGCGAAGCGGGAGCTGATATTGTTGGTGCCGAGGATCTGATGGAACAGGTGCAGGCGGGAAAAATTGATTTTGACCGTTGCATTGCCACCCCTGACATGATGCCGATTGTTGGTCGTCTGGGTAAAGTTCTTGGTCCGCGCAATCTGATGCCAAATCCTAAAGTTGGTACGGTTACACCAAATGTTGCCGAGGCGGTTAAAGCTGCAAAAGGTGGCGCGGTGGAATTCCGGGTTGAGAAAAACGGAATTATCCATGCCGGTGTTGGCAAGGCTTCGTTCAAAGAGGATGCACTTGAAGAAAACATTCGCGCTTTTACCCAGGCAGTGGCAAAAGCCAAGCCTTCAGGGTCCAAAGGCACCTATATTAAACGTGTGGCCATTTCCTCTACTATGGGACCTGGCTTGCATATCGATCCGTCCAGCGTAACGTAACGGCGCGGATAACAAGAATTCAGGCGGCCCGGTGGGTCGCCTTGATGCTGAAATGCATGGTGTGATTATTGCCCCGTGTTTTTCAGTTAAGACCTGTCCGAGACTGTGGGTGCGAAGGCTTCTTTTGAGGCTGAGCCTAAACCAAGTGGGCCTGCAATAGATGGGGAAATGATCAAAATGAATTTGGCCTGTTTTTGGGTCTTGTGCGTTTTGGTTTGATCCAGACCAGTTGCTGTTTGAGTTTTAAAGTGGTGGCGGTTTACAGGCATTGAACCGCTGTCGGATGGCTGATTATTTCAGTTGTTTGGTGGCAATTGGCAAACGTTCGGCTAAGGCGCCGGATAAATATGGAGAGAAGCAGTGGATAGAGGGCAAAAAGCTGAATTCATTACATCACTTCGGGATTCTTTGAAGGATTCTGGAGCTGTTGTGGTGGCTCACTATGCTGGTCTTTCGGTTGGCGAAATGGAAAATCTGCGCGTGCAGATGAAGCAAGCCGGTGGACATGTAAAAGTCGCGAAAAATCGCCTCGCCAAGCTGGCTCTTGAACAAACTGAGATTGGTGACATCTCTGATCTATTCGTAGGTCAGACGGTGATTTCCTATTCTCAGGACCCGGTTACTGCACCCAAGATTGCGGTTAAATTCGCCAAGGGCAACGAAAACTTCGTTGTTCTGGGCGGTGCAATGGGTGCAACAGTACTTGACGCGACAGGCGTTAAAGCACTGGCATCGGTACCATCACTTGACGAACTACGCGGCAAAATTGCCGGGCTGGTTAAACAGCCTGCAAGCAAAATTGCGATGGTTGTCAAGGCACCTGGTGGTCAGATTGCTCGGGTTGTTGGAGCATATGCAGATAAAGGCGCTGCGGCATAACGCGGTTGATCTCAAATAAATCAAACTAAAACACTAAGGAATATACAAATGGCTGATCTTAACAAACTTGTGGACGACCTGTCCGCTTTGACAGTGCTTGAAGCATCTGAACTTTCAACAATGCTGGAAGATAAATGGGGCGTTTCTGCCGCAGCTCCAGTCGCTGTTGCTGCGGCTGCTGGCGACGCTGGCGGTGCTGCTGAAGAGAAAACCGAATTTGATGTTATTATGACTTCATTCGGTGAGAAGAAAATCAACGTGATCAAAGAAGTTCGCGCTCTTACCGGTCTTGGTCTCAAAGAAGCCAAAGATCTGGTGGAAGGTGCTCCTAAAGCGGTTAAAGAGGGCGTTTCCAAAGCTGAAGCTGACGAAGTTAAAGCCAAGCTTGAAGAAGCTGGCGCATCTGTCGAAATCAAGTAGTTCGACAGTATCAGGATCGGACAGGGCGAATTGTTGCCCTGTCCCTTTTGCTGCTGGTTAGTGGCGGGTCGCCTGTGTTGGGCGTATCAGAGTTTTGAAGTGTTATAAAAGTTGCGTTGAGTTTGTGTTGAGCAGGTGTCCTGAAAACCGACGGCGGATTGTCGGGTTTTTGGACTTTTGCTTATATCTGGTTTGACGCCTCATAACTCATTTTTACAAGAGGAATTGAAATGGCTGCTACATTTAACGGACGCCGCAAGATGCGTAAATCTTTCGGCTCTATCCGCGAAGTTATTGATATGCCTAATCTGATCGAAGTGCAAAAAACTTCCTATGATCAGTTTCTGGTGATGGATGTGCCTGAGGGCGGGCGCGATGACACAGGCCTTCAGGCCGTGTTCAAGTCGGTTTTTCCGATCAAGGATTTTTCCGATACTGCCTCGCTGGAATTTGTTGAATATGAATTCTCAAAGCCCAAATTTGACATGGAAGAATGTCGCCAGCGCGATATGACTTTTGCAGCGCCACTCCAAGTTGTGTTGCGTTTGATCGTGTTTGAGGTGGACGAGGACACGGGTGCCCGTTCGGTCAAGGACATCAAAGAGCAGGAAGTCTATATGGGCGACATGCCTTTGATGACTTCAAACGGCACGTTTGTGATTAATGGCACCGAACGGGTTATTGTTTCACAAATGCACCGTTCCCCTGGCGTGTTTTTTGATCATGACAAGGGAAAAAC
>JAJRRJ010000174.1 GCA_024279575.1 Alphaproteobacteria bacterium
TGATCCCCGTATCCCCAAAACTGTCCCTTTGGGTAAAAAAGATAAACCCGATGATTACAACGATGATCAGGATAATTCTGGAATTTTTCTGTCGTGTATTCATAAAACACCCCTCGCCTCAGTTCATCGCTCCGCTGAGTATGTCCTTCGCGGTTTGGTGGTTTTCCCCCAGATTTCCGCGCTTAGCAAAATTTCACCTTCCGCCCTCGACTCCGGCGCGATTCCCCTTTGCGCCTGTAGCTAAACATGCTACATGCGCGCCACCATGACAACAGCTCTTAAAAACATCAGAAATTTTTCCATCGTCGCCCATATTGACCACGGAAAATCCACCCTTGCCGACCGGCTTATTCAACAAACCGGGGGCTTGAGCGAACGCGAAATGAGCGCTCAGGTGCTTGATTCCATGGACATCGAAAAGGAGCGCGGTATCACCATCAAGGCTCAGACCGTGCGCCTGACCTATGAGGCAAAGGACGGTGAGACCTATATCCTGAACCTTATCGACACGCCGGGCCATGTGGATTTTGCCTATGAGGTAAACCGTTCTCTGGCGGCCTGTGAAGGCTCGCTTCTGGTTGTTGATGCTTCCCAGGGGGTTGAAGCACAAACCCTGGCCAATGTTTATCAGGCCATGGAAGTTGACCATGAAATTGTTCCCGTCTTGAACAAAATCGATCTGCCTGCCGCCGATGTGGATAGGGTAAAAACCCAGATCGAGGATGTGATCGGGCTTGACGCAACGGACGCTGTGGAAATTTCTGCAAAAACCGGCATTGGTATCGGGGATGTTCTGGAAGCAGTTGTCACCCGCCTGCCTGCCCCAAAAGGCGATATTGACGCCCCCCTCAAAGCCATGCTGGTGGATAGCTGGTACGATACTTATCTGGGGGTTGTGGTGCTGGTGCGTGTGATTGATGGTGTCATCAAAAAGGGCCAAAAGGTCAGGATGATGGCCACCGATGCGGTTTATGATTTGGATCGGGTTGGGGTTTTTACGCCCAAATTGGTGATTACTGACGAACTTGGCCCCGGCGAAATCGGCTTCGTTACCGCCTCCATCAAAGAGGTTGCCGACACCAATGTTGGCGATACCATTACTGATGCCAAGCGCCCCTGCGCTGAGGCGCTTGAAGGGTTCAAGCCCGCCCAGCCCGTTGTGTTTTGCGGCCTGTTCCCGGTGGATGCCAATGATTTTGAAGACCTGCGCGCCGCCATGGGTAAATTGCGTTTGAACGATGCCAGTTTTTCCTATGAGATGGAAACCAGTGCCGCCCTTGGTTTTGGTTTCCGCTGTGGCTTTCTTGGCCTGCTGCATCTGGAAATTATTCAGGAACGCCTTTCGCGTGAGTTTAATCTTGATCTGATCGCCACCGCCCCCTCGGTTGTTTATGAAATTTCCATGAATGATGGTTCAGTGATTGCTTTGCACAATCCCGCTGATCTACCTGATGTGGTCAAAATTGACCATATTTCCGAACCATGGATCAAGGCAACAATTTTGACCCCGGATGAATATCTGGGGTCTATTCTCAAGATATGTCAGGATCGACGCGGCGTTCAAACCAACCTCACCTATGTGGGCAATCGCGCTATGGTGGAATATAAATTGCCATTGAACGAAGTGGTGTTTGATTTTTACGACCGATTGAAATCCATGTCTAAGGGCTATGCCAGTTTTGACTATACGCTGGACGAATATCGCGAGGGCGATCTGGTCAAATTGAGCGTGCTTGTTAACGCTGAACCGGTGGATGCGCTGGCCATGCTGGTGCATAAATCGGCGGCGGAAAGTCGTGGTCGGGTGATGTGCGAAAAGTTAAAAGAGCTTATCCCCAATCACCTGTTCAAAATTCCCATTCAGGCCGCTATCGGGGGCCGGGTCGTGGCCCGCGAAACCATCTCGGCCCTGCGTAAAGACGTTACAGCCAAGTGTTACGGCGGCGACGCAACCCGCAAACGCAAACTGCTCGACAAACAAAAAGCGGGCAAAAAGCGCATGCGACAATTTGGGAAAGTAGAGATACCGCAAGAGGCTTTCATAAAAGCGCTCAAGATGGGTGATAATTAGAGGGTGTCAGAGTCTTCAACGGGCTTGCTGAAAAAAAGCAGAAAAATGCCTTTGAGATTTTAGATCATAATCCTGGAGAAACCCGTGACATGCAGTCATTTTACAAAAGATATTTTGTTGACCATTTTTAAGCTGGCCATCTTGTGAGGTTTATTTCAGTATCACGAATAAACCATTAGTCTGACGGTGAGTACATGGCATTTACACCTTTACATCAAAGCAAGGGCAATGGATATCAATTGCCGCACCTGAACTCTCAAATATTGGCGGATAACGCCGCAGTTGTTGCCAATGTTGTCAAGAATGCAGGTCATGATCTTGCCGGGGTGTGCAAGGGAGTATTCCAGCAATCGATCTTTTTGGACCAATTCTGCACGATGCCGATATCGCGCCTCTATGTTTCAAATGCGAAACAAGACCTCCCACTGGAGGGCGAGGTTGTATCCCTTTATCCATCGACGGCGATCTCATGTCTGGATTGGCCAAGCCATATTGTTCGAACCGAACTGGATATGGCCGTGGTGACCAGCCTGTTGAGCGCGCGCGACAATTCAAAGCCATTAAAATTGATGGTGCCCGTTCTTACCAGTGAAAACAGAGAAGGTTTACCCCCCGCCCATCTCTTTGAATTTTGTCAGAGCTTGATAAATTGTTTTGGTAAGTCCATTCATATCGAGGGATTTTTGGCCAATTATGGCTGTATTGAAGAGAATATTTCGGACATTGGAGAGATAGGCGAGTTGATCAAATTGGTCGCCAATACAGCAAAGCAGATAAAGGCGCCTTCTATTATATGCTCAATTGGTGGTTCGGCGGTTTTGCCAATCCTAAAAAAATTACCGACATTTGACGGGGTCCAAATTGAGATCAGGGTTGGAGAAGCGATCTTGGCGGGAACCATACCTGGTTCAGAACCATTGCCCGGCCTTAATTCGACAGCAGTTTTGTATGGAAATATTATTCAAAAAAGGGTGTCCGCCTCCGATGGTATTCTACTGGTAGATCAGGGAACACGGCGCCTGGCAGGCAAATCCAAATGCCTGACTCCCCAGGGATTGTCCGTGAGGCATATGAGTTCAGAGCAAACAGTGTTGGTGGGATCAGCAGAGCTGGTCACTTCACTGAACAGTTGCATGGAATTTCAGCTGACCTATGCTGATCTAAGCAAAAATGAAAACTATGTATTTGTGGATGAGCGGACCTAGAGCGAAGCCGCCCAAAGCAGGTGTCGTTTCCGCAAATCAAAAAATGCCATTTTCCTTGCGCCCTAAATAATGCCGCTGGACCCTGCTTCAACCTCTGGTCGCACTTGTGCGACCCGTTTCCGATATTCCGCCTTGCGCAAAGTTGCGAGCGGGTCAATCGCACTTCCTTTTTCGGCGCGCGCCATACCAAGGATTGGTTCGACATCCGTACGGAACGCTGCTTTCAAAATGCCGGTTGCGACCAGCACGTCGTTATTTTCCTGCGCGTGGGCGAGTGCTTCGCGATCGACAATCAGTGCCTGAACATAGGCGCGCTGGACATCCATAGCGCTCATCATAAGGCTTTCAATGGGGTCGGTTACATTGTGAGATTGATCCAGCATATGAGCGGGATCAAAACCTGGGGCCTTGCGCAATTCGGCATCAACTAATTCGTTGAAAACTAAAAACAGGCGGTAGGGATCAATCGACCCGGCATCCAGGTCATCATCGCCATATTTACTGTCATTGAAGTGAAACCCGCCAAGTTTACCAAACTGAATAAGTCGGCTGACAATCATTTCAATATTCACGTTTGGGGCATGATGGCCCAGATCAACAAGACAAAAGGCTTGCTCCCCAAGCTCCATGGCTATGAGGTAATTGGTGCCCCAGTCCTGCACAACGCTTGAATAAAAGGCCGGTTCGTACATTTTGTGCTCGCTGAACAATCGCCAGTCGCCGGGCAAGTGTTTGTATATCTGTTTCATCGACTCCAGATAGCGTTCAAACTGGTTGGCAAAATTACTTTGCCCGGGGAA
>JAJRRJ010000175.1 GCA_024279575.1 Alphaproteobacteria bacterium
ATATCATGGGAACGTTTGAACCAGAGAGCGGAAAGAGGATAGGCCAGAACGACCAGAACAAAGAGCTGCCGCCAGTCATTTTGCGGCGCCATAAACTTAATTGTTTCCCCCGCCTCTGAAATGGATGTGAGCGGCATCCGGTTGTTTCCTGTGTCAAATCCGTAAATCAGCGCCAATATAAGGTGGATGAAAATTGCAACCGCTATCAAAGCGCCTAGGCCCTGCCACATGGTACGACGCGAGATACGCCCGCCATGCCCGATAAACCGTTGCAGAAATTTTCCCATTTCCCATTCCCTCCAAAGGACTGCTAATCCCTTAGTAAATCATTGATTGAGGTTTTTGACCGGGTGCGTTCGTCCACCCTTTTTACGATAACAGCGCAATAAAGAGAAGGGCCCGGATCACCGTTTGGCAACGCTTTGCCGGGCATTGAACCTGATACCACCACGGAATAGGGGGGGACTTCTCCCATATGAACTTCTCCGGTATTCCGGTCAACAATCTTGGTGGATTGACCAATAAACACGCCCATGGAAATAACCGAGCCCTCACGCACAATCACCCCTTCTACAACTTCAGAGCGTGCGCCGATAAAACAGTTGTCTTCGATGATTGTTGGCCCCGCTTGCAGTGGTTCAAGAACACCTCCGATTCCCACTCCCCCCGAGAGATGGACATTTTTGCCGATCTGGGCGCATGAACCAACGGTTACCCAGGTGTCAACCATCGTGCCGGCGCCAACGTTTGCGCCAAGGTTTACAAATGATGGCATCAGGATTGCGCCCGGTGCCACAAAAGCCGAGTGGCGGACAATTGCGCCCGGCACGGCACGAAACCCTGCTTCGCGAAACCTGTTTTCGCTCCATCCGTTAAATTTTGAGGGGACTTTGTCCCACCAGTGAGATCCCCCGGGGCCGCCTTCAATCATTTCCATATCATTGAGGCGAAAGCTCAGAAGTACGGCCTTTTTGAGCCACTGATTGACCACCCAATTGCCATCTGCACCCTGTTGCGCAACCCGTGCTTCCCCTGAATCAAGCAGGTTCAAAGCAGTTTGAACGGCTTCGCGTACATCCCCTTGCGTATCAAATCCGATATTTTCACGGGCTTCAAATGCGTCATTTATGGTGGTTTCTAAATCAATATTGCTCATTATTCGTCCCGATAACTGGTTTTAAGAATCTCACACCAAGTTTACTCAGTTTCATCGTAATAGGGAATAGATTTTCCCATTGGGCATTTGCGCGCACAAAAATCAACTGACAAAGATTTGAACCCGTGCCCATCCCGCTTGGCCATTGATCCTTAATATCCCTTTGTTACAAGGGCATAAATATTTGCTCACAGACAAGGATCAATGCCCATGGCAAAACGCCATCACACCCCTTTGCGCACCTCAAAACAGGATATCGAGCAGGTGCGCAAAGTGCCAAAGACCCCCCAGACCGAGGCCGCCGCATACCGGCTGGCCTTCTCTGATGAGGAGTTTATGACCTCCGAAGAAATGCGCGGGGTGCGCTTTCAGCTGGAATATCTCAAGCCCGAATTGTGGTTGCAGGAGCGTGGTGTCAACTCGACTATCGTTTTGTTTGGCGGGGCCAGAATTCCCGAACCCGGCACCGATCCATGGGCTGCAAAAACTCCCCTGGCTCGCGAAAATCTGATGAAAAGCGCCCGCTATTATGATGAGGCACGTCGGTTTTCCCAATATGCATCCCTGGCCTCCAAAGCCAGTGATTTTAAAGAATATATGGTGGTCACCGGCGGAGGCCCTGGCGTTATGGAGGCGGGAAACAAGGGGGCTGAAGAAGTGGGTGCGCCCTCAATCGGGTTTAACATTGTTCTGCCCCATGAACAGGCACCAAACTCTTTCGTCAGTCCTGAATATTGTTTTAACTTTCACTACTTTGCGACCCGCAAAATTCATTTTCTGTTGCGGGCAAAAGCTGTGGCGGTTTTCCCCGGGGGGTTTGGCACTTTAGACGAGTTCTTTGAAACCCTTACTCTTATTCAAACAGGTCGGATGGAGCGCATACCGGTTCTTTTGTTTGGCCAAAAGTTCTGGAGCCGGGTAATAAATCTGGATGCACTGGGGGAGGAGGGGACAATTTCCCCCGATGATGTGGATCTGTTTACTATTGTTGATACCGCCGAAGAAGGATGGAAAGTAATATCTGATCGGTATAAACTGCCCGGGATTACTCTGGAAGAATAGTAAAACTGTAATAAAAAACGGCCTCTGAAAAATTCAGAGGCCGTTCAAATCAGCTCGCTTTATCTGTTGATCTATTCAGGCTGATTAGCTGAAACGCTCAGACCAAGTAAATCTTTGGCAATTGAGGGGTTTTGTGCCACAGCCATCAGTCCCATTACGGGCACAGCTTCATTTGGGCTGGCGTCAATTTCAATGCTTTGTGGATCACGCAAGAAAGCAATAACGGCTTCCGTAATTTCAGCCTGTAATTCAGGCATATCTAACTCGCTAAGTGCCATAGGTAATATCTGGGCAATTGTAGAAATCATCCCCTTGCGCGACAACCCTTCTTCTTCACCGATGAAGTCCATGATTTTGTATGTAATAGAATCATCGTCAAATCGAATATTGAAGCCGTCAATAGAAAGATCCGCTGCCAATGACATCAGCATTTGCAGGGTTTGCATTTCAAATTGCTCTGATCCCGCTTCAAGCTCATTCATATCACGGGCCATTTGCTGGACTTTTTCAGCCAGGGCCAAAGTATAACCCACAATGTCACCTGTTATGTTCAGGCGGCCTATTTTGTCCACCGTGATGGAGGATTCTGCTATTGAGAGCCTGCCCTCATCTAAAGCCCATGTGGAGCGCCCTACCATTGAGGCAGTGATTTCACTCAGGTCAAATACAGATATCATCTCTTGGAATTCGGTTTCATCAATTTTTGAAAGGTTCCCGTAAATGCCGGTGATGTCATAATCGGAACGCATGACGGTATCATCCTCGTTCCATTCAGCTGTGACAGCCATGCCCTCAACGCGGAACACATTTTCATTTTCCACATCAACACTGATCGGACCAACACTGAAACGCTGATATAGTTTCATCATGCTGAGTACATTGCTTTCAGAATCAGAAAACAACTCAATCCCCTCGACAACAATATCAGAAACAATGAGATGAATACCGTCTTTATTCATGTCAATGTTTTCAAATTGTGCCTGGTCAGCCCGGTATCCGCCAAATTCCGTTTCCACCACATTCGTGAAAACAATATTGGTATCAATTGAATTTTCGTCCCCGTCCGTTCCGGGGAAATTAGAAATGTTAAGGCCATTGATCACAACATTGTTGCCATCCATTTGCGCGTCGTCAAAGGTAATCTGAAATGAAGCAAGTGTACTTACAGTTTCACTTAGTCTTTCAGCAAAATCCTGCGCGTCAACCGCTAATGCACCGGTGGGCGCCATCATGGCCGAAATAGCACAAACACTAATTAGTTTAAGTTTCAAATTCTTCATTTTTCCCTCTGTTTTGGATTTGTCGAAATACAAAAAGTTCAAATAATTTCTATTTTATAGATTTAAGAAATGCCACCAGGTCGTCGGTTACATGGTGAATGTGATCCGCCTCGTCAACCCTTCCAAGCTCCCAGTCATCAACCTGATCATGGGCAAAATCTTCTCCAGCCACCACATGTACAGTTGTCATGCCTTTGAAGTGGGGCACTTTTAGGTTCTTTTCCAGGTCATCAAACATTATGGAGTTTTTTGCTGTAATTCCGTGGAATTGCAGAAAACTTTCATACGCAGTTTCCTCAGGTTTTGGAATATATCCCGTGGCCCGTATATCATGCATGCCGTCAAATATATCCCCGGCTCCAAGTTGGGCCAGAACGGATTTTGCGTGGCCCACATCCGCATTTGTAAAGATGTATTTACGGCCCGGCAGCGCACCAATCAGGTCTATCAGTTCCGGGTGCGCCTGTACCGGGGAATAATCGATGTCGTGCACATTATCCAGGTAGTGGTCGGGATCAATATCATGGTGGATCATCAGCCCGTTAAGGGTGGTGCCATGGTCCCGATAATAATCTTTTTGCAGGCGGCGGGCCTGAGTGCGCTCAAGTCCGGTGATGTTCATCATATAGTTTGTTATCAGGCTATCCACCTGTGCAAACAGGTCGCAGGTGCGGGGGTAAAGCGTGTTGTCCACGTCAAAAACCCAATCACTTATATGGTCCAGATCAACCAGTTTATCATTCATTTTGTTCATCGTTTTTTTCGGCAAATCAACACTTTAGCGCACAATAAGTGTGCCCGCACCATAATCAGTAAACAACTCAATCAATACCGCGTGGGCGACCTTGCCGTTGAGGATAACCACCCCGTTAACCCCTTGTTTTATCGCCTCGATACAGGTTTCAACTTTTGGGATCATACCCCCTGAAATTGTACCATCCGTCATCAGATCTTTTGCCTGTGCAACGCTGAGTTGGTCAATCAGGTTGCCCTGTTTGTCCAAAACACCGGGAACGTCGGTGAGAAATAAAAGACGCTCTGCCTGCAAGGCACCGGCCACCGCCCCGGCAAAAATATCAGCATTTATATTATAGGTTTCCCCATCACGCCCCGGCGCGACCGGCGCAATAACAGGGATCAAATCCGCCTTTGCCATTTGGTCAAGCACGGCCCGGTCCACTCCAATGGGTTCACCCACGAAGCCAAGATCAACAATTCGCTCGATATTACTCTCGGGGTCAATAGAGGTTTTCAGGGTTTTTTTGGCAAAGAGCAGATTTCCATCCTTGCCGCTCAAGCCAACAGCGCGTTCGCCCTCCCTATTGATTAGAGATACAATCTGTTTGTTGATTGAACCGGCTAAAACCATTTCCACTATTTCAATGGTTTCCTTATCAGTAACGCGTAATCCACCCTCAAATCTGGACTGAACACCCATTTTGCTCAGCATCGCTCCGATTTGCGGGCCTCCCCCATGCACCACAACCGGGTTGACCCCGGATTGTTTGAGCAGAGCCACATCCCGGGCGAATGCCTGACCAAGCTCTTTGTCACCCATGGCATGTCCGCCATATTTCACGACAACTGTTTTCCCCTCGTAGCGCTGCATAAATGGCAACGCCTTGGCCAGAATTGCGGCATCGTGGGATATGGAGGATAAATTGCTCATAAAAGAACCTGTGGGGTTTTGTTCCGATGCTGTTTATAGGGTAATTTGAAAAAAGTCTTGTGCTTTTCAAAGATCATGTTCATTTGCATTAACAAGAATGTACTAATGGAAAATTCCTGATGAAACTGAGTATTCTTCTGGCTGGTGAAAACCCGGATCAATTGCGCGGTGAATTTGGCCAGTATGCGGACAAGTTCAAAAACATGTTTAGTGGCGGGAAAGAGAAATTCACCTTTCAAACTATTGCAATCCATGCCGGAGAAACAATTCCATCCATTGGGGATTTGGAGGGGGTCATTGTTACCGGATCAGCATATGGGGCCTATGATTCGCCCCCCTGGATGGAGCCTTTGCGCGCGTTTATCCGCGCTGCCTATGCAGAGAATTTGCCCATGTTGGGCATCTGCTTTGGGCATCAGATCATTGCCGATGCGTTGGGAGGCAAGGTGATAAAGTCAGAAAAAGGCTGGTCCATAGGGCGCCATGTATATCGCCTGAACGATTGTCCAGAGTGCTTTTTGCATGGTCCTTCAGAACTGGCCATTGCAGCATCCCATCAGGATCAGGTTGTGGTGGCACCAAAACAGGCTAAAACATTTCTTAGCTCTGATTTTACCCCCAATGCCGGCCTGATTTATCAGAACGGTGTTACAATTAGCCTGCAACCCCATCCCGAATTTGAAATCGCTTACTCTAAAGCAATCTGCAACTTGCGGCGCAATAACCCGTTGGATAGTAAAAGTGTCGATATCGCAGTGTCCGGCCTGGATCTGCCGTTAGACAATCAACGGGTGGCCAGCGCCTTATCAGCATTTTTTATGAGCGGGCGAACTATTGGTCAATAAAGGCCGCTATTTGTGCCCTTAGATCAGAGATGCCGGCCCCGGTATCCGATGAAGTCAAAATAATATCAGGATAGGCCGCCGGGCGTTTTGCGATGGCCGCCTTGGTTGCAGCAATAACTTTATCCAGATCGCGCTTTGAAGGCTTGTCCGCCTTGGTAAGTACGATCTGATAACTCACCGCATTGGTATCAAGCTCGTTCATAACACTTTTGTCGTTGGCTTTGGGGCCGTGCCGGGAATCGATCAGCAGGTAAACCCGCCTGAGATTTGGCCGCCCGCGCAAATAGGAATGAATGAGCTTGTTCCATGCTTCAACAGCGGGCTTTGGTGCCCGGGCAAAACCAAATCCGGGCATGTCAACGATGCGTACCGGGGCCAGCTCTGCCTCAAATATATTGAGTTCTTGCGTTCGCCCAGGGGTGTTGGATGTCCGGGCCAGATTTTTGCGCCCGGTCAAAGCATTGATTAAAGAGGACTTGCCAACGTTGGAGCGACCGGCAAAGGCCACCTCAATGCGATCGGGTGGCGGCAGGTCAGACACCCGGACGCACCCTTTGATAAAGACGAATGGCCGGGCGAATAATATCCGCCCTGCCTCGATATTTGCATTGTCTGGTTCAGCATCAGGCATAAGGAGGCCTAGTCTTTTTCGGCCTCATCAGCCGGTTTTTTCTTGAAAGTTTTGGTAATATTACCGAGCAAATTCACATCGACCCCATGCTTGCGCATAATGTAATACTGCTGAAGGATGCCAAGGAAGTTGTTCCAGGTCCAATAGATCACCAGACCGGCAGGGAACGTTCCCAGCATAAAGGTGAACAGAATTGGCATAAGACCAAAAATCATTGCCTGGGTCGGGTCGGTTGGGGGGGGGTTGAGCTTCATCTGTACCCACATGGCAATCCCCATCAGAACCGGCCAGATACCAATGGCAAGGAAGCTACCGATAATCGGCAACGCGGTGGGGTCATAGGGAAGCAGCCCGAACAGATTGAATATATTTGTCGGATCTTGCGCCGCCAGATCCTGGATCCAGCCAAAAAACGGCGCGTGGCGCATTTCAATGGTGACAAACAGCACTTTATACAGCGAAAAGAACACCGGAATTTGAATAAGCATCGGCCAGCAACCGGCAATCGGGTTGATTTTTTCTCTCTGGAAAAGTTCCATTTGAGCCTTTTGCATGCCGGCTTTGTCATCGCCGAACTTTTCCTGCAGCGCCTTGATCTCAGGTTGAACTTTTCGCATGGCGGCCATCGAAGCATAGGACTTGTTGGCCAGCGGGAAAAATACCCCCTTCACCATGACAGTCACCAGCAAAATGGCGACACCGAAATTTCCGGTTACTCCGTTTAGCCAGCGAATTACATAGAACATTGGTTTGGTGATGAAATGGAACCAGCCCCAGTCGATCAGTAATTCAAGGCGATCAAACTGATATTCTTTTTCATAGGCGTCGATATTGCCTTCAACTTTTGCCCCGGCATAAAGATAGCTTTTGTATTGCGCATCGGCATTGGCGGCAACAATAACAGGGGTGCGCCCCACAAAGCTGGTTTGATAAATGTCAGTCTGATTTGGATTGTTCCACGAATAGCGCGCATTGATTGGTGCAGTCGGCTCAGGAATGATGGCTGAGGCCCAGTATTTGTCGGTAAATCCAAGCCAGCCACCGGTTGCTTCAAAATCAATTTGGCGGCTTTCACGCAAATCCTGGTAGGATTTTTCAATCAGGTTTGCATCGCCCAACACGCCGATCGGCCCCTCATGCAAAATGAAAAACCCTGAAACATTTGGTGTCTCATGCCGTGCAATGCGCGAATATGGGTAAAGCGCAACATCGCCATTTGAATTGTTTGTAACGCTTTGGGTGATGGTGAAAAGAAAACCGTCGTCCACAGATATAGTCCGTGAAAAGATAAACCCTTCCCCGTTGTCATAGGTCAGAGTGACGGGTGTTTCTTCGTTCAGAGTTTGATTTCCCTCAACGCTCCATACTGTCTCTCCATCGGGCACTTTGGCAGAACCACCCGGCGCAACCACCCACCCCTGTTCGCTGAAATAGGAGCCAGGTGCGCCAACGGGAGAAAACAATGAAATAATAGAGCTGTCCGGTTCGACGGTTTCACGGTAATTTTTTAGCGAGAGATCGTCGATCCGGCCACCGATCAGGTTGATTGACCCAACGAGGGAAGGCGTATCAATATCAACCCGCGGTGTATTGGCCAGCGCTTCCCCTATAGTGGCAAAGCCATCTGGCGCACTGGAAGATGTTGCTGGCGCTTCGCCAGTGCCTGTCGGTGTCGCAAGACCTGAACCAGCCAGCCCGGAATCTGAAGGTGTTGCCAGGTCGGCCCCCCCCCGATTTGCCTCTTGTTGCGCAGCAATTTCAAGCTGCTGGTTTGCACGCTCAACTTGTGGGCCAACGATAAAATACTGCCACCCCACAACAACCACGAGGGACAGGACAACGGCGGTGATCATATTTCGTGTATCAGGTGTCATCTTTGGTTCACTTATCCTGTTTGTTTGTGCCGGTGCGTGTGTCTTAACGCATGTTCCAGCTTTTGCACCAAATCACAAAACGGCGCGTTTATGCTTTCGCGCCGCCCGATCAATACATAATCACGCTGGTTCTCAAACTTGTTTTTACAAGTCAGAACCGCAGCTCTTAATCGTCGTTTGATACGATTGCGTTCAGGGGAATTTCCCGTACGCTTTGTAACCGTATAACCGATCCCGCAATCATTAGTTTCAATGAAATTTGATTGCAAAACAAAAAACCGCCCGGAGAACCGTGTTCCGCGAGCAGCGTTTAAGAACTGATGTCTTTTTTTGAGATGCCGCATTGCTGGTTCGATTCCAAAGCAGCTCTGAAAATTCTAAGCCGACAACCGCTTGCGACCGCGCGCACGTCGTGCATTCAAGATTTTACGACCGTTTTTGGTGGCCATACGAGCACGAAATCCGTGACGACGGGTGCGCACAAGGCGGCTTGGCTGAAATGTACGCTTCATTACACGTTTAACCGCTTTTGCCGCGGTTCCTCTAATTCAATTTGCAGACAATTAATATGTACCAGAAAATATCAGCAAAACCGATTATCTGTTACTTCGGGGCGTTCTATAAAAACAAAGTGGGATGAAGTCAACATATCAAGTCAACAATCGCCCCAATTCAACCATGCTCAGGCATCGGGTAAAAAGTAGCACGCGGCAACTATAAAGCACAAACTGTTATCACACTTCCTCACACCTGAGTGAAGGAGAGGACTTTTGATCAATATGTCTGTATGCAACAGCTTGTTCTGCGGTGAATGTGAGATAATATTAAAAGCCATGACAAATCCATCAAGTTCCAGTGCGAAAAAATCCCCCGCTCAACGCGTCAAACAATGGGCTCCCATTGCGTTGCTTGCAACGGCGTTTATCGTGTTTTTTGCCACAGGCCTCCATGAAATGCTGACACTGGACGAGTTGGCCCGACGATATGGTGATCTGAATGCGTTTATTGAACATAATTTCTGGATTTCAGTTTTTGGTGCAATAGCGACCTATATTGTGGTCACCGCAGCCTCTTTACCTGCCGCATCATTACTTTCTGTTGCCATTGGGCTGATGTTTGGTTGGGCCATTGGGGCCACAATCATAGTAATTGGTGCCACGCTGGGTGCCTCGATTTTGTTCTTTGCCGCCCGCTCTTTATTGGTGGATTTTTTTCGTCAGCGGGCAGGGGACAAGCTTAATGTCATGGCCGCCGGATTTCGCAATGATGCGGTGAGGTATATGTTGTTTTTGCGACTGGCCGCTATTTTCCCGTTTTTTGTGGTGAATTTTGTGCCCGCGATTCTTGGTGTGCGGTTTTCTGTTTTTTTCTGGACAACTGCAATCGGCATCATTCCTGGAACAATTGCTTATGCGTTTGCCGGGGAAGGCCTGCGCTCTATTGTTGCTGAACGTGCCATTGCCTGCACACACAATATTGCACCGTGCGGTCAACCCTTTAGCATCGGTGATATTGTTACAAGGGAAATGTTGATTGCTTTCATTCTGTTGGCCCTTGTTTCATTGTTGCCAGTGGTCCTTAAACGTTTGCGTAAATCACCGGCTGGATGAAGTTTGCCCCCTTTACTGCTTAGGAAACTAAAATGTCTGAAATTTTAAATCCCGATCTTTGTATTATTGGTGCCGGGTCAGGGGGGCTTTCCGTCGCCGCTGCTGCGCGCGCACTTGGTGCTTCGGTGGTTCTCATTGAGCGCGATACCATGGGCGGTGATTGCCTTAATACGGGATGTGTCCCCTCAAAAGCGCTGATTGCGGCGGCCAAACGTGCCCATACCATTAGAAATACATCTGTGTTTGGCGTCAGTGCCAGCGAACTTAAGGTGAATGTTGGTAAGGTTCATGCCCATGTGCACGGGGTGATTAGTTCAATTGCCCCCCATGATTCGGTCGATAGGTTTGAAAGCCTTGGCGCAACGGTAATTCGTGCCCACGCAACCTTCCTCGACAAAAAAACGGTGCGTGCCGGAGAACAAATCATCAAGGCACGGCGTTTTGTGATCGCCACCGGTTCCTCCCCCTCAATTCCCCCGATCAAAGGCATTGAGGATGTTAAATATCTCACCAATGAAAGTATTTTTTCCCTGACCCGCAAGCCAGCTCACCTTATTATCATTGGAGGCGGGCCCATAGGCATGGAGTTGGCGCAGGCCCATTTTCGCCTCGGGTGCGATGTATCTGTGATTGAAATGTTTAACCCCCTTGCCAAGGATGATCCTGAACTGAGTGCAATTGCTTTGAGAAAAATCGCTGCTGAGGGGGTAACGATCCATGCCCAAACCGGGGTTGAAGCCGTCGAAACAAGGGGTGCCAATATTTTTGTGACCATAAAGAGCAAAACAGAAATACAAACTATTAGCGGCTCTCATTTGCTGGTTGCTGCAGGGCGCAAGGCAAACGTTGAGGGGGTAGGACTTAAGGAAGCTGGCATAAAACTTAAAGGGGGGGCAATTGGGGTGAACAGGGGTATGAAAACCTCAAATCGCCGTGTGTATGCAATTGGGGATGTTACTGGTGGTCTGCAATTCACCCATATGGCCGGTTACCATGCAGGTCTTGTGGTTCGAAATGCGCTGTTTGGACTGCCAGTCAAAGAAAATCGCCTGATTATACCGTGGGCGACCTATACGGACCCGGAAATTTCTCAGGTGGGAATGAGCGAAGAGCAGGCCAGAAAAAGTCGAGGCGAAAACATAAAGGTTCTGCGCGCAGTGTTTGCCGAGAATGATCGCGCCCGCGCAGAACATCGCACCGAAGGCCTGGTTAAGCTCATCACTGATAACAAGGGAAACATATTGGGTGCAGGAATTGTGGGGGCCCAGGCAGGGGAATTGATATCTTTTTTCGCATATGCCATGGCCAACAAAATGAAAGTGGGAAGTTTAACCCGGTTTGTCGCACCTTACCCAACGATCAGTGAAATTGTTAAACGAGTTGCCTATGCCTTTTACGCGGACAAGGTTGACAATATCTGGCTGTCGAGGCTGCGCCGTTTTAACACCATGTTGCCCTAGCTTGAGCAATCCTGTAACCACATTGTCACCATGGTAAAATCGCAATCTAAAAAATCATTTGCCCCTGGGCTTTCTACAAAGCTCATCGCAATGATTATTTTCGTTATTCTTGCCGTTGAAGTGGTGATTTTTTTGCCCTCCCTTGCCAATTCCCGCCTTAACTGGCTCGATGACCGGGTGCGGGTTGGGGCTGTGGCGGTGCGTGTACTTGATGCCGTCCCCCCGGATATGGAATTGCCCGGCGATCTGGCGGATCGTCTGCTTGAAACCGCTGGTGCAGACGCCATTGTGTTTCGACGCGATGGTCAAAGCCAGCTATTGGAGCGCTCCGATGTGAAAATGCCAAGTTCGGTGGTGACGGCTGATACGCGCCAGCGCAACCCGCTTTCCCTTATTGCCGGTGGTCTGGACGTTTTGATTTTTGGAGGCGGGCGTACCTTACGCATTATTGGCGCCACCCCGGAGACCGGCGGCGATGTGATCGAAATAATAATGCCTGAAGAACCATTGCGTGATGCGCTGATGGTTTATGCGCTTAACATATTTTTCCTTTCTGTATTAATTGCCGCGATGACCGCCGGAGCAATTTTTTTGTTTTTGAACCAGGTGCTGATTAAGCCCATTCAGCATATTACAGCCAACATGGTTGCTTTTCGATCGGCCCCTGAAAACGCTTCATTGATTATTTCATCTTCTGAACGAAAGGATGAAATTGGCATCATGTTGCGTGAACTGGAGGGTATGGAATCCAATATTTTTTCCATGCTTGGCCAGCGCCGCCATCTGGCGGATCTTGGATTGGCCGTTGCACAAATCAATCACGATTTGCGCAACACACTTTCCTCCGCCCAACTGCTTTCTGATCAGGTGGCCACTCTTGAGGACCCACAGGTGCAAAGACTTGCCCCCCGTCTGGTGCTCACGCTGGACAAGGCCATTGGCTTTGCCCAGTCGGTGATAGATTATGGCCGTCAACGTACGGTGCCGCCAAAGCCCCAATTGGTAGATCTGCATGCCCTGATTGATGAGGCGGCATTTGATGCCGGTCTTGTTGGTCACCCTGATATTTCCCTAAAAAACAAGGTGCCCGATGGGATGTCGATATTTGTTGATCCCGACCAGATGGCACGGGTGATGCTGAATTTGATGAAAAATGCCCGCGAGGCCCTGGAAGGTATCCGCACTGAACATGACCCCCTTGAGATTTGTGTGGATTATGCAGAGGATCCCGATTGTTTCACGATCGGAATTTCCGATAATGGCCCAGGTTTGCCTCCCCGGGCGCAGGATAATCTGTTCGTTGCGTTTGAAGGCTCTGCACGTGCAGGCGGCACGGGATTGGGGTTGGCGATCTCCCGGGAAATTACCGAGGCACATGGGGGAAAACTGAGCCATATCAGCCAGGAAAAAGGCACACGGTTTGAAATTCGCCTCCCCCGAAGCAAACGACTGAGCTAGCAGGCCGGGCGATTTGTAAAAATTACAAAATTGCATCGATTTGACAAAACCAGCCCTTGCATCGAGAACCCTGCCGGTATAATGCTTGCGCCGCCCTGCTCCTATTGTGGACAAGGCATGCGCGCTCGTAGCTCAGCTGGATAGAGTACTTGACTACGAATCAAGGGGTCGGGAGTTCGAATCTTCCCGAGCGCGCCATTTATTTTTGTATCCAGAATTATCGAAATGCCATGGGGCACGGATATCCGGGGGAGACGAAAACCTTCGTTCCTGTATCCCTCAATCAGGGTATGCTTGCCTTGTACGAAGATTTTTTTTGCAGCATTTTAGTTTACCCATAAAAAATGGCCGACTGCAAAGCCGGCCATATAAATTTTTGAATTTGATTTTAGGACTAAATGACCACGATCGGTGTTTTGTTCGGCACGCGATTGTAAAGGTCAATTACATCCTGGTGCAACAGGCGCACACACCCGCTGGAGACCGCAAAGCCGATTGATTGTGCATCACCTGTCCCGTGCACACGATAAAGCGTGTCCCGGCCATCCTGGAAGATGTACAACGCACGTGCACCAAGTGGGTTTTCAAGCGAAGGGGGCATGCCACGCCTCCACTCTTCAAGTTCGGGTTCACGCTCGATCATTTCGCTTGGCGGCGTCCATGTGGGCCACATTTTTTTGTGATTGATCAAAGCCCGCCCCGACCATTCAAACCCGGCCCGGCCAATGCCAATGCCATAACGAATGGCTTTGCCTTCAGGCAAAGTCAAAAACAGAACTTTTTGTGCGGTATCAACAATTACCGTCCCCGGCATTTCCGTGGACTGGTAATCGCCAAAGCGCCTGAGGTAGGCGGGATCAATCAAACGCAGGTCAACTGCGGGGATTGGAAAGCGCTCGTTCGGCATCGCGCCATACATTTCATGGTATTTAGCCGCTTCATCAAGCTGCTCTTGTTTCGTTGCGGCCATGGCAAACCCGGGCAAACTGGCCCCGGTGAGCGCACAGGCAGCCCCCAGCATGAATGATCTGCGAGATGTAGTTAGCTGTTGTCTCATCTTGAGTACTCCGTTGCAAACTTTTGCGGCGATTGCCGTCTCAAGGTCTGCATTAGTTTGTTGGTGCGTTTGAATTTATGGGTCTAAAATTGCAGGTTCTGGAGTTTATGCACTATGCCGAGGCGGGCCAAGAATCGGCGTAGGGAATTCCTGTTTGAATAGCCCCTTCCCCTTCATAAAAAATTCCCCTCCATTCAACAACCCAATTCTTTGAAATTGTGGCCTTAAAGGCAAAAAATCTATCAAAACGCAGGTATGTGCGCATTGTGATAGCTGTGTTTGGGTACTAAACGGCAAATTCTTGATCTGATGCAGAGGAATATCGCCCTGGACTCCGGTTACGTCATTGCCCAGGCTGTTGTTCTCCAGCTGAGCTGACGCAACTGGGCCTGAGACCAAAAGCGAAAATATTAAAACTGTCAAAATCAGAATTCTATTCATAATGTCCGCATACATCAAAATGTGCTTTTAGAATATGACCTGCCACTTCACAATGATGTTAGTATCAGCAAATAAAGCCACTATTCATCCTTGTCCAGCAAATAAAGGGCCATATCTGTTAGATGCTCGTTCAAAAGATATGAAGTCCCCTCGCGAACGACTTTTGCCATGCTTCCTCCAAACACATCACCATCAGGGGTAACGCCTGTGCGCAATGCGCCCGCCAGCGTTTCAACACTCCATCCCCGTTTTAACAGGTCTTCAGCGGTGATAGATGGTGATTTTCCCCCGTCCAGCATTGTAGGGTCGCCGGCAAGTATTGCCCTGGGGTCCATACCCCCGGCAAAATTTCGCGGCGTGTGGCAGGCGGCGCAATGCGCTGGCCCCTCAACCATATACTTGCCCCTGTTCCAGCTATCGGAACGATTTGGGTCAGGTGCGTATGTATAGGGTTGAGCAAAGAATGTCCGCCACACTTTCAGCCCTTCGCGAACTGTTACAGGAAAGCCTGCATCATGCTCTTTTGATTGTATTGGGGATGAGGGGACGCTTTTAAGAGCTGCCCACAGGTCGTTTATATCCCGATCAGTTAGTGCGCCATAAAACTCGAACGGGAACGAGGGGTAATAGCTATGCCCTTGTGGGGAAATCCCTTGTCGCACTGCTCGGGCGAATTGGGCCAGAGTCCAGCGCCCGATCCCATTTTCCAGATCAGGTGTAATATTTGGGGAATAAAACGTTCCAAAACTGGAACGCAAGGGAACCCCGCCGGCAAGCGGTGGTCCCTCTTTTGAAGTATGGCAGGAAACACAGCCTGAAAGCCGCGCCAGATAAGCGCCCCGTTTCGGGTCCCCCTGGATTTGAGAAATAGCGGTGGATTCAGGTAAGGGCCACAATTGAAGCGTGGCAAACATGCCGCCGCCGGTGATAATCAATACTATTATAATGAGAAAAAATCGCATGGTTTACCGCCGGAATGTTTGATGACAGGCCGCACATGTTGCTGAAACATCTGCATAAACGGCTTGAGGGCTGCGTTGAACGGCGGGTGCGTCTGGCGCGGGGGCACTTTGGTCAACCTGAGCCAGCTCGTTTTGCCTTTGTGCCCATGTTTTGACTCCCAACAACAGATCCGTGTCCAGTTTCTCCCATTCTGAAAGCTCAGGTTTTTCTGGCATATTTGGCTCAACTGCAACGGGAGTCAGGGCTGCATATTCAAGAGAAGCGGAAAGCTCTTTTGCGTAGGCTTCCATATCCATTGCAAGTTTTTCAAATTCATTCCAGCGTACCCAAATTGCAGGAACGGCTTCCGACGGCCCGCTGATACTATCTTTCGGGAAAAGCTCTGACATA
>JAJRRJ010000176.1 GCA_024279575.1 Alphaproteobacteria bacterium
CCCCGACCCCGCCATTGCCTACGGCCCCGGCCAGCTTCTTGCGCAAAACATCCGGCAAAGCGGGGGAAACGGCGTCCTCTACCCCTCAGCCCGAAACCCGGGGGGCAAATGCCTGGCTGCCTTTCGCCCAAATATGGTGCAAAATATCCGACTTGGCCAAACCTGGCAGTTCAAGTGGGAGGGGGGTCGAAAACCAACAATCAGCAGGGCAAAGAATTTCAACCAGTTGTAATTGCGGGAAAATGAAACGGGCGCTACAATCCAAAAAAATTCCAACCCGTTGATGCAGTTTACTATTTACATACGTCACAAAAACAGACCCTTTAACAAAACACATTATTCATTTTATCAATCCAGCCCAAAACCCAAAAATCCAAAAAAAGGTAAAATTCCATGAGTGGCCTAATAGCTCTGTTTGATGATATTGCTGCTATCGCTAAAGTTGCAGCAGCCTCTGTTGATGATATTGTCACCCAGGCAGCAAAGGCAGGGGCAAAGGCTGCCGGGGCTGTGATTGATGATGCGGCGGTAACGCCAAGATATGTGCAGGGGTTTCACCCCGATCGCGAATTGCCCATTGTCTGGCGGATAGCCAAAGGCTCGATCAAAAACAAATTACTGATATTATTGCCCGCCGGGCTGCTGCTTTCCGCGTTCGCACCATGGGCCATCATGCCATTATTGATGCTGGGCGGCGCCTATCTTTGTTTTGAGGGGGCCGAAAAAGTTGCCCACCTGTTTATGCCCCACGACACATCTGAAAAAATTACACAAACGAAGCCGGGCAAACCCAAAGAGCTTGAAGAAGAAAAAATAGCCGGGGCCATCAAGACAGATTTTATCCTCTCTGCCGAGATCATGGCCATTGCTCTGGCCTCAATTCCCAAAGGCTCCATCTGGATGGAAGCGGCCACCCTGGCGGTTGTAGCCATCGGTATCACAATCATGGTCTACGGCAGCGTTGCAATAATTGTAAAAGCTGATGATGTGGGCCTGCATATGGCCAGCGAGGGACGGTTTTCCATTACCCGCGCCGTTGGCCGGGCAGTCGTAAAAGGCATGCCCGGATTTTTAAAAGCGCTGGTAATTGTTGGCACGGCAGCCATGTTGTGGGTGGGCGGTTCAATTTTTATCCACGGCCTGAGCGCCCTTGGCTTTGGCGGACTTGAATACCAGATTAAAGACTGGGCAATTATGGTTTCAGGTTTTGTGCCTGATGCATTTCAGGCGATTGTAGACTGGTTCGCCAAAGCCACCATGGACGGCATATTTGGGCTGGCCCTTGGGCTGGCAATAATCCCGATGGTGAAATTTGCCGGTGGCATCAGCAAAAAGACCAAAATAAAATTTGGAATACCCAAATGAATTTGAAGAGAATTATTGAAAATGACGACACCCGATACGGGCGCCATTTCGATAACGCAATTCAGGGTTTGGTTATATTTTCGATTGTTATGTTTTGTCTGGATACCCTGCCCAACCTCTCTGAAGAGGTTAAATACTGGTTTTGGATAATTGAAGTTGTAACCATTTTCATCTTTACCATCGAATACATATTGCGAATTTACGTCGCTGACAACAAACTGGGCTACATTTTTAGTTTCTTTGGCCTGGTGGACCTGTTGGCGATACTGCCATTTTATCTGGCAACAAGTATTGACCTTCGCTCGGTCAGGATTTTCCGCCTGTTCCGCCTTTTGCGGGTACTGAAACTGCTAAGATTCAGCGCCGCAACAGACCGCATTTCCCGCGCCTTCACAATTGCAAAAGAAGAACTCATATTGTTTGCAATAGCGACAGGAATGATGCTGTTTATTTCTGCTGTTGGCATATATTATTTCGAAAACGAAGCCCAGCCGGAAACATTTGCCAGTGTGTTCCATGCCATGTGGTGGTCCGTTACAACCCTGACAACCGTTGGCTATGGCGACATGTTCCCCATAACTCTGGGGGGGAAAATATTTTCATTTTTAATCCTGATGATCGGGTTGGGCATTGTCGCAGTTCCAGCCGGACTGATGGCATCCGCACTATCAAAAGCCCGACTGGAGCAGGATAAAGCGAACGATCAGTAATTACAAAAAACCAGCGCTTGCGTTATTATCGTTACCCCGCATCACCCGATTGCCCGATCACCCCCTGAACCAGTACCCGGCACGCCCCAAACAACTCAGACTGGACCCCGCCCGTGATTACCTGCCAACCCCCCCCTCATTACCCCGCTTCATACGGGTGTAATCCAGTCAACACGGAAAACAGCCCCCTCAACACTCAACCACACTAACACTTAAACCACCAAGCGAAGTTTCCTTATAGCGGCTGTCCATATCACGCCCCGTCACCCGCATGGTTTCAATGCACGCATCAAGCGAAACCTTGTGCGATCCATCCCCGTGCATGGCCAGCGAGGCCGCCGCCACTGCCTTTACCGCCCCCATGCCGTTGCGCTCGATGCAGGGGATTTGCACCAGCCCTTTGATGGGGTCACACGTCATTCCCAAGTGATGTTCGAGCGCGATTTCCGCCGCATTTTCAATCTGTGCGTTGCTCCCCCCCATGGCTAAACACATGGCCGCCGCCGCCATGGCTGAAGCTGAACCCACCTCCCCCTGACAGCCAACTTCAGCCCCGGATATGGAGGCATTATATTTAATCAGCCCCCCGATGGCCGCCGCCGTGAGCAACATATCAGGGACCATCTCCGCCCGCGCATCCGGCACATGCTCCAGATAATAGCGGATAACAGCCGGCAACACCCCCGCCGCCCCGTTGGTGGGTGCAGTCACCACCTCGCCCCCGGTCGCGTTTTCCTCATTCACCGCCATGGCATAGGCGGATAGCCAGTCAATTGCCGAATGAAGCGGCACATTATTGCGCCCGCTATCAGAACTTAGCGCCTGAAAAATCGCCTTGGCGCGCCGCTGCACAAACAAACCGCCGGGCAGTTCCCCGCCCGTGGCCAGTCCGCGCGAAATACATCCGTTCATGGCGCCCCAAACCAAATCCAGCCGCGCCCGCACCTCTTTTGCGGTGTGAAACATTTCCTCATTGGCACGCTTCATTTCAACAAGCGACAACCCGCTTTTTTTTCCCATGGCCAGCATTTCATCGGCCGAATGAAACGGATAGGGAATGTCCACCGGCCGGGCGTCTCCCTCCGCCGCCATTTCCCTTGCATCCATAATAAAGCCGCCGCCAACAGAATAATAAGTCTGCGCACAACAACACGCGCCTGCCCCGTTCAAAACTTCAAATCGCATGGCGTTGGGGTGCAATTCCATATGGGTGTTTTTATCCAGATCAAACCCCGCTTCAGGATCAAACCTCACCTTGGGGCCATTGGGCAGGTCAAGTTCCCCACAGGACCCAAGCCGCTCAATTGCCATGCTCACATCCTTGATATTCTGCTCCGGCAAAAAACCCAATAACCCGGCCATAACCGCCCGGAGCGTGCCATGGCCCACCCCGGTATGGGCCAGCGATCCAAACAAAGTCACCTTCAATGTCAGATTAGCATCATCAGCCCCCAGCTCTTTGCAACACATATCAACAAACCGCCCCGCCGCCAGCGTTGGCCCCATTGTGTGCGATGAGGATGGCCCTACGCCAATCTTGAACAGATCAAAAACCGAAACGAACATCAAAATTTCTCACTTAAAATTATCAAAAACCGCCCAAAGATCGCCACCGGTTCCACCCTTGCACATTTAATGGGGTTTCTTCTTTGGTCAAGCGATCAAAATTAAAGTCATTTCCGATTAATATTTGCTTGACTTGCACAATGAATGAGCGCACTTGAAGCCGCAAAAATCCATATGCTGGAGACAAGGCCGATGGAACCCTCAATAATTTTCATGATTTTATTCGCCGCTGTTCTGCACGCGGGCTGGAACACGCTGATCAAAATCTCCGGCGACGCACTTTCCATGATGGCGCTGGTCACCCTGGCGGGGGCCTTTGTCTCCATTCTGGCACTGCCCTTTGTCGAAGCACCAGACCCTGCGGTCTGGCCAATCCTGATCCTCTCCATTCTGGTGCACACGGGCTATAATATCCTGTTGCCCATGGCCTATAAACATGGGGATCTGGGGCAGGTTTATCCCATTGCGCGCGGCTCTGCACCCATTCTGGTGACCATCGGAGCAATGTTTTTCGTCGGTGAATACGTCTCCCCCATCGCCATGGTGGGCATTATCGCTCTTTCCATTGGCGTCATGGCGTTAACGATGGAAAAGACCAACGGCAAATTCATCAACACAAAGGCCACCATTCTGGCCCTCGCAACCGGCATGTTTATCGCCACCTACACGGTAATTGATGGCATTGGTGCGCGCGGCGCAGGCTCGGTTCTTGGCTTTGCGGTCTGGCTGACCATTGGCGATGGTGTTCTGACATTTCTGATTGCCCTGGCCATAAAAAAGAAGGCCCTGTGGCAGGCAGCAAAATCCAACATGGGCAAGTCCTTTATTGGTGGCACCATGCAGGTTGCCGCCTACTGGATTATCATCTGGGCGCTGGCCACAGCCCCCATGGGCATGGTTTCAGCCCTCAGGGAAACCAGCGTACTGCTGGCCGCTCTTATTTCCATGTTCCTGCTCAAAGAGGGGTTTGGCGCCTGGAGATTTATCTCAGCAATACTGGTAACTGCGGGTCTGATGCTCAGCCAGACTCAGAAGTAGGACTTTGAAAAATTGTGAAAAAATCGCAAGGTGCTGAAAACCCGCAAGGAATTCAGAATTTATGATCAAACTACCCGATCAATACAAAAGCCTGCCAACGTTCAGTTTTGGTGACAGCCCACAAATGGCAAACAGCGGCTTGCACGATGTTATTGCTAAAAGACAGGTGGCAACTTGTGGAGCCTATGAACTTTTAGCGCACGATGAAAATACAATGCCCCATGAGGGCAAGGTTGAGATTGTGCTTGATGGTAAGGGGCAGCCAGGCTGTGCAATTCAATTCTGGAAGGTGGATGTAAAACGTTTCAACGAGATAGACGAGCAATTTGCCCGGGATGAAGCATGCCACGATCTTGAGGAATGGCAAACAATTCACGAGGCCTATTTTCGCAGAAAGAACTGTTTTGCGCCGGACATGAAAATTTTCCTTCTGTATGTCAAAGTGATTGAAGTCTTCAAACGATAGTTAGGGTATCAGGGTTGGCCTGACGAAGAGAGCTGCCAAACTAGCTGGAGCCGCTTCTTGGGCCGCCCCCGTTTTTGCACCATCAGAAGCGGGGCTAACCATTAAAACCCCGCTCTGTCAGTTTAACTAACCAGAAAACCTGTTGGCAATTTCCGCCACCCGCTTACCCAGAAGTTTTGCCGTTTCAAGGTCCGATGCGATCGGTCCTTTGTCCGCTCCCTCATCGGTGTTGGATTGAGCCATCGCACCAATAGACGAACCAATCCGAGACATTGCGCAACCTTGAGGCCGACGGGATTGTTAACCGCAAGGTTTTTAACGTGGTTCCCCCCATGTGGAATATTCCCTGCCCCCCATTGGCAAGGCTCTGGCCCCGGTAATAGACGCCCTTTCAACCCGGGTGAATTTTATTCCCATAACCATAAATAGTTGGCTTCGTTTCGCCAATGCTAATCCTTCACCGCGCCTCTTTTATCGGCAAAGCTGACAAGGTGATAAATCTTGCCTAGGCGGCACTGCCCGATACTGAAACCGGTTTATCGTCATTGCTTTGCCATCTCCATGCTGTCCAGATAATCACCAACATGCACAAGACTTCGATGCTTGCGATGAATATGTAATGCGGCATCAGCGATCCGCCGCCCACAACAAATACAATTGTCGTCACAGCTATAATAATGTTTGCCCAGCGATTTGCCCTGATACTCAAAACCCGGGACAAGAAGATCATGGCCAGCGGAAACTGAATTTTTACCGCACCAAACAACATAAGCATTGCGATGGGCGTGCCACCGGCAAACGCTGCCAGTTCCTCGTGAATTCCCGGGATGTATAGTGAGAGAATATC
>JAJRRJ010000010.1 GCA_024279575.1 Alphaproteobacteria bacterium
AAAATCGAAACAGCCCTTGAGCCAGACTTTCAAAAACACTTCGTGGATGCCATGGGCCTACCCAATTCCGTCGACCCGTTCACTCAAACCCGCCAACATTTTGACATGCCGCCATTGCAGACCAAAAGCGCGGCAGGCACCAGCAGGCGCCGTGGTGGTCGTCGCGCTAAACGGCAGCCCTGATAGAAAAACCCGCCAGTTGCAATCCATTGCGCACTGCATCAGCCATCTCAAGGGCGGCACGGTTATCCCCGTGCAAACACAATGATTTTGCCTGAGATTTTATGTGCTTACCCGTTTGAGAAACTACCTCGCGATCGCGCGCAATCGTCACAGCCTGATCAACTGCGGTTGTAACATCATCATATACTGCACCGGGTTGCCCCCGCTCCACCAGTAATCCAAAATCGGTATATGCCCTGTCAACAAAGGCCTCCGCCACACTCCTTAGACCAAGCCTTTGCGCAGCTTTCATTTGAGCAGACCTGTCCAACGCCAAAACAATTATTGAACTGCGATAGTTTTGGAGTGCCTCAAAAATCTCAAAAGAAAATGCAAAATCCTGTGCGGCGCGATTGTATAGCGCCCCATGTAATTTAACATATGAAATTGGCTGACCGACCCTTTCAGAGACCTGTT
Source organism: Alphaproteobacteria bacterium (assembly GCA_024279575.1). GTDB lineage: Bacteria > Pseudomonadota > Alphaproteobacteria > Rhizobiales > Devosiaceae > DROE01. The sequence continues at coordinate 640 of JAJRRJ010000010.1, forward strand.
CAAGCGCCTGTAATTGCGCAACAACCTGTTTTGCTGCTTCCCCCGCAGAAATATCCAGTTGCACTCGACCAAAATTTTCTTTGTCCAAATATCCCGGATGGGCGCCGGTCACCACCCCTGCCTGCTTCGCCTGCAACAGGGTGCACCCCATTGTGTCAATATCGCCCGCATGCCCTCCACATGCCACAGATGCACTGGATATAATTTGCAACAATTCGTAATCAAACGGCGCGCCTTCTCCAAGGTCAGCGTTGAGGTCAATGCTCCTCACTTAAAGCTCCCCTGACGAAACAATTCATGAGCATGTTCAACACTAACGGATACAAAATTCACCTTTGTCCCTGCCCGATATTGAGCAAAACGGTCGATATCAACACTGATAATTGTTGCTATTCTTGGATACCCACCCGTGGGCTGATGGTCGCGCATCAAAACAACTGGCGTGCCGTCCCCCAAAATTTGAATATCTCCCGGCACGATTGTATCTGAGACCAGCGATAATTTTGGCGGCATCAAAAACACCCCGTGCCTATCCATCAACCGCACACCCATTCTGTCCATTGCGGAAGAAACAACAAATTTTGAATCTAAAAACCGTTGGCGGACCTCCTTTGGAAACAAATCCCCATGCACCCCCCAAACTACGCGAATCGGCCCCTCTGCAACGTCAAAAACAGGTCCCCGAACAAACCTGTCACCGGAAGGCTTTAGCTTAACAATATCGCCCCCCTCTAACGGCCTGCCCCCAATGCCACCAAGTTTTGCAATCATGTTGGTTGATTGGCTACCGATGATCTGCGCAACATCAATCCCCTGCTCCATGCGCACAATCGCATAGTTTCCTGATTTTCCGGGAGAGATTTTTACGACATCAGCATCTTTAAGTGTATGAACTTTGTTCCATTTGGCACTTTTAGCGTTAATATGCAGGGTAAATTTCCCCCCACAAAACGCCGCGCGAACATCACCGCCATGTACAGAAAACTCCAGCTCGCCTCCTCCGCATTCAAACCCTGCCAACCCCACTGGCGCACCAGCTTTTTCCAACAAATACCCAGCACGAAAAAAAGCGGAACGATCCATTGGACCCGAAGCTGCAACTCCGTATTCCAGCGCGCCAAATCGGCCAGCATCCTGTACGCTGACCATCGGCCCGACACTTAAAAATTTGAGGTGCGTCATTTGGCCATAACTCCACTGAATATTACCGGGTCCCCCGCTCTCATTTTTGTAGGGGGAGAGTTCTGAGCGTTAAAGTTTCGAAAATTTGTTCGCCCGATAACATGCCATCCCGTTGGTCCGTTGCTGGCAGTAATTGCGGTCTGTCCGGCTGCAAAAATGATCGAACCCGCCGGCACCATTCGATGCAACTCTTTTCGCCTGGGAATATGCATTTCAGGTTTATGCAGTCCGCAGTAAACAAAACCAGGCGCGAAACCCACAGCAAGAACCCTGAGTCCAGCACCATTATGTCTAACGACAAATTCATCTTTCCCAAGCATCAGTTCAGCGGCGACAAATTCTAAATCAGGGCCATCTCTCCCCCCATATGAGATTTCAACTTCATGGGTTCGTGTTGATTGCACCAAACTGAAATCCTGAGAAATAATGGCCATGCGTACATGATTGCTCAGGCTTAAAAAACTGGTCTTCAGCGGGTCGTAACGAATAAATACCGACACCAAAGAGGGGCAAATTTCGGTCACGCCCTGCAAATCGGCATTGCCCAGCAGATGCGCCGCAGCTACCGCCAACTGATTGGCCTGCCCATCCAGTTCATTCGCAAAGCGCACACTTAACCCGCAATCCCCCAATGGCACCAAAACTGGTCTGAAATCCCCGAGCTTTTTTCTGTCTTTTTCCAAAGATCTAACCACCGTCCCCATAAATCAGTTTATTAACTCTAGTATACCCAACTGCGAATCCAATCACCCTATATTACATCACCTTAAAATAAATTTTGCCCGCAATACGAATACCATGGTCTTTGCCCACAATATCGCTTGCAACTAAATTTAGGGTTTCCTAATATACAGGAAACATATTGACTGATAAAAGAAACAATCCCGGCCAACCGATGTAAAGGCAAGTTTATGAAACTTAAAATCTTAGAAGTGCTCTCCCAAATCACTTCGCCTGGCCTCAAAGGTGACATCGTTTCCCAGAAGCTGGTTTCCGACATTATTATCAAGGATGGCAGAGTGATATTTTCCATCACCGCCCCTGAGGGACTTGGCAAGGAAATGGCCTATGTCCGCGATCAGGCCGAACAAAGGATAGCAAAACTTGACGGCGTTGAGCGGGTTTTGATTGCCTTGACAGCCGAAGCAGCTCCAGCTGCTCCCAAAACTATCCCACGGCTGAAAAAACGTAATCAGGAGCGCCCTGTTGGTCCAGATATGCGCCCCAAAGCCGGCGCGATTCCTGGTATCAAATCCGTTGTTGCTGTCGCTTCAGGAAAGGGGGGGGTTGGGAAATCAACCGCCGCTGTAAACCTGGCGTTGGCCCTGCACGGCCTTGGTTTGAAAGTTGGCCTTCTCGATGCTGATATTTATGGCCCCTCACTTCCACGTTTAATGGACCTCAAGGATCGCCCGGCCATTGAAAACGATCGAATTATTCCGTTGGAAAAACACGGCATCAAGCTTATGTCCATGGGCCTGCTGATGGAAGAAGACAATCCCGTGATCTGGCGCGGTCCCATGATTGTTTCGGCCCTGATGCAAATGGTGCGCGAAGTTGAGTGGGGCCAACTGGATATTTTAGTACTCGATATGCCCCCGGGAACGGGCGATGCTCAGCTTACCATGGCCCAGCAGGTGCCGCTGGCAGGTGCCGTAATTGTCTCGACACCTCAGGACCTGGCGCTGATTGATGCCCGCAAGGGCTTGAAAATGTTCACCTCCGTGGATGTTCCAATTATGGGCATTATCGAAAACATGAGCTATTTTCTTTGTCCCAAGTGTGGAGAAACGTCACATATATTTGGCCATGGTGGTGCAGAACGCGAAGCGCGCAAACTTAATGTACCTTTTTTGGGTGCCATTCCATTGCACATGGACATTCGTCACTATTCTGACGAAGGAACGCCCATTGTTGTTGCCAAACCTGAAAGCGAACACGCAAAAATATTCAAAAGCATCGCTTTAAAAGTTGCAACAAAGCTAAACCCGGATACTGAGGAAGAAGAATAGGTTAGGCAGCGCCTCGCCTTTCAACATTTGACCTGACAAACTCCACAAAGCGGTTCACCCATGGGTTTTCCTGCGTGTGTCGCAAATGACAAAAACCGGCAACCAGATTATTCAAGACAATGCCATCCCTTGTGCCATCAATGCCAAATCCTTTGCTCACCTGACGAACAAATTTCGTATCGGGCGCAATATTTTTGAGGCTGGCATAGTGAAATTCATGGGCATGACACGCGTTTTCCATACCCCATGGATGCAATTCATTTTCCCTGAAACTGACATACCCGCGCCCTTGAGGGCGTTTGTGCATTTTGGCATCAGCCTCAATTGCGCCAGCCATTTTATAAGATTGGCCCTCAAATGTGAGACTGTGGCATAAATACATCAGCCCTCCGCATTCCGCATATGTCGGCAAACCATTTTTGATTGCCCGGTTAATTTCACCGCGCAATTTAGAATTTTTCATCAGTGCCGCGGCCCGCATTTCGGGAAACCCGCCCCCGATAAACAAGCCATCAATATCAGGAAGATGTTGGTCATTTAGGGCATCAATTTCAATCAGATCCGCACCTGCATCGCCAAATGCCTCCAGGTCGTCAGCATAATAAAACCCAAAAGCTTCATCACGAATCACCCCGATGCGAACAACATCCCCAACACTCCTCTTTTCCGCCTGCTGAGTGTAAGGGGGCGCATTTGAAGGTAAAATATGGATGTTGGCGATGGAGTTTAGTCGATCCATGTCAACAGATTGTCCGATTATCTGTCCAAAACGTTTAATAGTCTGTTCCAGCTCGCCGGTTTCGCCTGGTGTGGTCAATCCCAGATGACGTTCCCCAATATCAAGCTCTTTGTTCCGATGAACAGCCCCCAATACGACAATATCCGTATATTCTTTGACGGCAGCTATCAACTTGGCCTCATGGCGCTCACCGCCCACTTTATTCAGGATAATTCCGGCTATGTTTACCTCACGGTCAAAGGCCTGATACCCCAGCAATAACGGCGCAATGCCTCGAGTAATTCCGTTGCTGTCAATGACCAAAACAACCGGCATTTCCAGAAGTTTTGCCATCTGCGCATTGGAATCTGAACCCAGCACATCAACCCCGTCATAAAGTCCTTTGTTTGCTTCAACCAGAGAAATATCAGCCCCGGCAGACCTGCTGGCAAACAAGGTTGCCAATTCCCCATTCCCCATGGAGTTGAAATCAAGGTTGTAACATGCGCCCCCGCTCGCCGCACTCAGCCACATGGGGTCAATATAATCCGGTCCCTTTTTGAAGCATTGCACACGAAAATCCTGCGCACTCAAAGCATAACTCAAGCCCGTTGAAATAACAGTTTTTCCTGAAGATTTGTGAGCTGCCGCAATCATAAAGGCAGGCATTAGGTCAACTCGCCAATATCAAAGGTTGATCAGGTAGAGCCGACGCATTGCGCCCGACCCAAATCTTCTCAGCCAATGTTTGCGCACTTTGAATATCGTGCGCCTCTCCCATGGTTTTAAGCGCTATAGCCAAGGTCCCGGTCACCGAAGCCGTTGCATATTCATCGGTGGAACGAGCATGCCACAAATCCAGCAAACCGGCCACATTCATTTCCTCATCAGGCGCCTGACGGGGATCTTTTACCAAAACAGGCCATTTTTCCTGTACTGGCTCAGAGTGTCCAAAAGTAGAATATACCAGTGTTGGTTTATTGGGGCGTCGCTCTATTTCGCCCCCCTCACCGCGAAAAACCGCCATTCTTTCCTGACCCAGCAACATTGCGGCCCCCGCATGGATATCCATAAATCCGCGATGGAAAATACCCTGCATCATAGTGGGGGCATTGAAGGGATTAAGCATGCGTGAAAAGCTATGCACGGGTGAGCGTAGACCCAGCAATGGACGCAATTCAATCAAATGGCGCAAAATCGGGCTAAGAATTTCAAGGGGCGTATAGCAAAAATTATTCTGCTCAATATGCTCAGCCGCTTCACTCAACCTCCGAGCAATCGGCAGCCCCAGACGCTGTAACGTTTCACGCGTATAAACCCGCCCCGGCGTATGGCCACCAGAACCATGCATAAAAACCCGGTGTCCCGCCTGGGACAAGGCCAGAGCCGATAACAAAAACCAGGGTAATTGTATTCGTTTACCCGCATAAGATGACCAGTCCACATCCACTGACGGGGTTTTCTCGGGCATGTTGAAAACGCTCCGCGCAGCGAGAGTAAAACCGGCAATCTCCTGCGGTTCTTCTTCCTTCAGCCGCAACAGCATCAAAAAAGCTCCGATTTGCTCCCGCTCGGCTTCTCCGCGTAAAATAATGCCCATGGCATCTTCAGATTCCTCCATTGTCAATGCACGGACCTTGGTTTTTCCACGCGCCAGAATAGCGATATATTTTGCAAATGGATACAATACCTGTTCCATGAACTAACTTTCTAAAATCTATTCCAGACCCGACGGGTCCACATTGGCATCAGAAAGATTGACTGGCAAGATTCGAAGGAACTTCATACCCAGCGTTGTGACAGCCAATGTGAGCGCAATTCCGCCAAACCCGAGCATGAACTCACGCATTGTCGGCGTGTAATTGGCAATAGTTCCGTCATAAAAACTACTTGTTACCGCGTACCCAGGAAAAATTTCCATTGGATACACCTGCCCGCCAACCAAAATCACATAAAGCTGAACCAACCCGCCAAACAACACCAGCAAAGCGGCGATAACTACCAGACTTTTCTTTCTGTCCAGTTTGGGGTGGAACAACAAGGCTAAAGGAACCAGACCGCCAAGAAACACCTGCCCCCCCCAAAAAAGAAGCGTATAAATGCCACCCTCAAGCAAAATAAACCGCTCATACGCAGCATGCTCAGCCACATAAAGATTGCTCAAATGCTGGATACCGGAAAAAAACAGGACAACGGCCACAAACAGGCCCAGCAAACGCGCCTGTCGGGTTCTCAACTCCACGCTGTAAACCCGTCGTGTCATAGTGCAGGTGCCAATCATCACCAGCATGAACATCGCCAGCCCGAACGAAAATGACATCCCGATAAACATTGGCGCCATAATTCCCGCATCATATCCGGGGCGCGCCACCAGCCAGCCAAAAATAGACCCGGTACCTGTCGTGAGTGCCAATCGCCACAAAAACGCGACCAACCCGATAGATTTCAGAGCAAATGAGGGCACCCCTCGCGCCATCTGCGCATAAAGGTAGGCCCCAACAATGCCTAAAAACCCGGTATATAACAACATGTTCCATGCAAAAATAGATTTGAAATTATAGGTGGTCATGGAAATGACAAGCCTGTCGGGGCGCCCCAGATCTAGCACCAGAACTGCCAATCCACCAATCAGAAGCGCCATTGCCAGCAAACCGGAAAGCCGCGCCGTAGGCTTATAGGCCTGCTTGCCAAAAACTGATCCGATCGAAGAGACATTAAGCGCCCCGGATGCAGCAACAATCAGGAAAATTGCAAACACATGGGGCACACCCCACACCACCTGGTTTGTCATGCCGGTAACAATATGTCCATAATGTTCAATATACAGAACCGCCGCTCCGGCAGCGGCAATAAAGGCACCAAGAAGAACCAACAGCCCCCAAAGCTGTGGCGTAGATCTCAACTCTTTATATGCAATTCGTTACATGTCCCAGCTCCCCTATCTATTCTGATAGCGCACGCCCGGGTTTAACCGCAGGTCATCACGCAACGCGCTGGATTGATAAGTCGCCAATTGTATTGAAATTTCACTGTTCGGGTCCATCAGATCACCAAACAAAATCGCGCCGTTTCCGGTTTCCCCGCAGGCAATGGCACAGGCCGGAATATCCCCGCGATCAACCCGGTGCACGCATAAAGTGCATGATTCAACCGTGCCTTTCCCTCGCGGGGCGTTGACAGTTTTATCTTCTTCGGGGACTTCCTCATGTACAAAAGAGCGCGCCTTATACGGACAGGCCATCATGCAATAGCGGCACCCGATGCAAATATGTTTATCCACCAGAACAATACCATCAGCACGCTTGAATGAAGCGCCCGTTGGGCAAACATCAACACACGGGGGGCTTTCGCAATGCTGGCACATCATTGGCAGCGAAACTTCACGACCGGTTGCCAGGTCCTTCAAATCAACCTTGCGAATCCACTGTGGATCAGTTTCAGGATTACCGGTGTCCTTCCAGCCATTTTCATTCGAACACGCTGTTACGCACGAATTACAATCTGAACGGCATTTGTTAACATCAATTAGAAGCCCCCATCGATTGCCAGCATTCACCTGAGCACTTGCCTGGCTTCCGTATAGCGAAAGCGTCACCCCCGGCACCACAGCAAGTGTCGCTGCAGCAGCACGCGCCAGAAACCCACGGCGATTTATTTCCGCGCCTTTTTCTGAACTTTGCACTATTTTGTTCATTGCGACGCCTCCCCGGTTGAAGGAATTGTCAGGGCTGTCGGCTCCAGACGCCCCACCGAAGTCAGATACCGCTCCAAATCACCTGTAGCGTCCACAATGCTAATACTGGAAACAATTGTAGGGGCACCCTCAAGTAACTCAGCTAGAACGCCAGAGTCCGGTTTTGACTGGTGACAGGTAAAACAATCAATCTTAACCGCCACATAATCATGACATACGCGGCAAAAGAATTCTTCGCTTTCATATCCAACAGGTTCTTCCGCCGCATCATCCACCGCATGACAGGCGACACACTCTTTCAGACTGGCACTAATATTTCGATCTCCAAGACGCATGGTTTCATCTCGATCATGACTTAGTAAACTCATATGATTGATCCGCCAGAATTCGTTGCCCTCAGGACGCGGAGCACCCACCGCTTTTGGAACGCTCGGCCCAAACAAAGACTGTGCCTGCACCCCGGCAACACCCAGCCCAACAAAAATCACAACAGCGGATAAAAGAGAAACGAAAAACCGTTTCATGTCTATTCTCCAAGCCCCATTTTAATATAACCGGAGGGACAAACATCCATACACACATGGCATCCGATGCATTTTGAATAGTCCGTTTCCACGTAACGCCCAACAGTGCGATCAGCTTTTTTCACACGAGAAATTGCGTCTTGAGGGCAATAAATCACACAATTGTCACACTCAAAACACATGCCACAGGACATGCAGCGCTCGCCCTCTTTTTGCGCCTGTTCCTCAGAATAGCCAATAATACGCTCTTCAAAATTCCCCAGAACATTGGCAGCTTCAATATGCACCTCATCGCGCAACTCACGTGGTTCATAGGGAAAGTGCCCCTTGAACAATTCTGTGTGCTTGACAATCTGGCTGTCACCGCGATCCTCATAATTGTGTACAGCAAATTCTGCTGAACCGGTGCCACGGGTCGCCCCATGATTATACTCTTCAGGGCTTTTGCCCCGCGCGCGCAGTTCCTCAAGCAAATCAAAATGATGCACATCAATTTTTGGACGCTTTTCAATATCCCCGTCATCAAGGAAATCAGAAATGGTCTCAGCGGCAATTCGCCCGTGACCAATAGCGGTTGTCAAAAGATGCGGCTTGATTATGTCACCTCCGGCAAAGTGCTTCTCACGCCCCTTGACCCTGTAGCCTGGCTCAATATCAATTGCCCCACGGCCATTATCCAGGCCATCAATGCCTTCAAAGTCACCGGACTGACCAATGGCCGCAATAATAATGTCTGCCTCGATTATAAACTCAGTTCCCTCACGCGGCTCAGGAACATTACCCTTCATGTCGCACGCACACATTCTTAAACCAGTCGCACGCCCATTCTCATCCTTAAGAACCTCAAGTGGCATAACGCTGCCCCGAATATCCACTCCTTCACGCTTGGCATCCTCACGTTCATGCTCTGCAGCCGTCATTTGTTCAATTGGGAACAAGGAAGTCAGTGTTGCCTGCATGCCCTCGCGTGTAAGAACTCCTGCGGCGTCCTGCGCAGTGAAGTCTATTGTTGTGCCATCTGAATGCTGTGTTTTGGCAACGGCAGTAACCTTGCCAAGACGACGTGCAACCGAAGCAACGTCAATGGAAGTATCCCCCCCGCCAACAACCACAACGCGGCTGGCGGTACCAACCACCCAACCTTTATTAAACGCGTCAAGAAATTCCACACCATCAATGCAATTTTCAGTGCCTTCCCATCCCGGAATAGGCAATGCGCGGCCCTTTTGTGCACCAAGCGCCCAAAAAATTGCGTCAAATCCAGATTCCAGTTCATCAACACTGACATCTTTGCCAACTCTGGTATTGAGCATCACTTTGACACCCATTTCAGTAATGCGGCCAATTTCAATATCCAGCATAGAGCGCGGCGTCCGGTACCCCGGAATGCCATAGCGCATCATGCCGCCAAGCTTTTTATTCGCTTCAAAAAGAGTAACCCCGTGCCCGTCTTTACGCAAAAAATACGCAGCAGCGAGTCCGGCAGGTCCACCTCCGATAACAGCAATTTTTTTGCCCGTATCGGCACCGGGCGCGCCCAGCTTAATATTATTTTCATTGGCCCAGTCGCCAACATACTGCTCAACCGCGTTAATGCCGACAAAATCATCAACCTCATTGCGATTACAACCGGACTCACACGGTGCAGGACACACACGCCCCATGGATGAGGGGAACGGATTTGCTTCAACCATACGTTCGAAGGCATATTCCTGCCACGCCATGCCCTCGACCGGTGGTTTGTCCATTCCACGTGCAATTGCCAGCCAGCCCCGAATTTCATGCCCGGAGGGACAAGAGCCCTGGCACGGGGGAGTTTTGTGCACATAGGTTGGGCACTTATAAGATGTGTCCTGTTGGAAAATCTGTTCTTCCAGATCCCAGTCGTCCGGCGTTTCGCCTTCTTCAAATCGGCGGAAAGTAAGTTTTTCACCTGGCGTATGTTTATTCATCACTTTTCCTCCATTGAAGTCGTGTCGGGCGCGTTTTGTGCACCCTCTTCATTTTCCTGACCATCCAGAATAACAGCGTTGGCGACCAGCTGATGCACCGACAAAATATTATCCATCTCATAGCCATACTTAGGCATCACTTTTGAAAACTGGGTTTTACAAATGGCGCAGATCGCCGCCATATGGGTCACTCCGTGATCTTCTGTAACCTGTTGCAGCGCGGTCATGCGCGGCTTTGCGCCTTTGATTCGCAAGTCCATAAGATCGTCGGTCAGCAGACCGCCCCCGCCCCCGCAACAATAGGTCTTTTCACGGATCGTATCCTGCTCCATGTCATAATAGTTATTGCATACGGCCTTGATAACTTTGCGCGGCAGATCAAACTGCCCACCTTGTTTGCGTCCCATTGCAGATCCGCGCGCCACATTGCAGCTATCATGATAGGTCATGATATATTCGTCGTTTTTTGACTTGTCGATCTTGAGAATTCCCTCATCAATCGCGTCAGAAGTGAATTCCATAATATGTTGCGGAATCGGGTAGTTCTGATCCAGAAAATCAAACGGACCGGCAAGTGTATTCAAAAAACTGTATCCAACCCGCCATGCATGCCCGCACTCGCCAAAGACAATACGCTTGACGCCCAGATCTTTGGCGGCCTGCCGAATACGCCAGGACACTTCGCGCATATTCTCATACGATCCGATAAACATACCAAAATTTGCCGCCTCGGATGCATATGAACTGATTGTCCAGCTTACCCCGGCCGCATGAAATACTTTTGCATAACCAAGCAGCCCGTCAATATGCGGTTCGGCAAAGAAATCCGCTGAAGGCGTGATCAGCAGAATATCCGCTCCCTTTACATCCAGAGGCAATTTTACCGGAATACCGGTTTCATCTTCAAGATCTTCCTCAAGATCCTCCAAAGTCGCCCGCAGGGCTTTGGGATTAAGTCCCAGATTATTGCCGGTTTTCTTTAGCTTGGCGATAATTTCATTACAATATTTCTGGCCAACCCCCACACTGTCCAGCACCTCACGCGCCGCCATGGATATTTCGGCTGTATCAATGCCGTATGGGCACGCCACAGAGCACCGCCGACACTGGGAGCATTGGTGATAATAGGTGTACCACTCATCCAGAACTTCTTTGGTCAGATCACGCGCGCCAACCAACCATGGGAAATACTTGCCAGCAAATGTGAAATAACGCCGGTAAACTGAACGCAACAGGTCCTGGCGCGCCACCGGCATATTTTTGGGGTCGCCTGTACCAAGAAAATAATGGCACTTATCGGTGCACGCACCACATTTTACGCACGTATCCAGATACACCTTAAAGGCGCGATTTTTCGCAGCCAATTCCCCGATTTTTGCAATGGCAACTTCATGCCAATTGTCCAGCAACTCACCGGGAAACCCCAAGTCTTCATTATGCTGAGGATGCGCCGCAAATGACTTTGAATCGGCCATGGCGCCACATTCAATTTTTGGAACAGCATGCGGATCACCAACAAATTTCGGGCTTTTTCCGGTGTTGATATCTAGCGCAACCATTGGATCAGCCCTCCTCTTTTTTCGG
>JAJRRJ010000177.1 GCA_024279575.1 Alphaproteobacteria bacterium
GAATGCGTCAGCGCATCATGATTGCCATGTCTCTTCTTTGCCAGCCCAAACTGCTGATTGCCGATGAACCAACAACGGCACTGGACGTTACAGTGCAGGCTCAGATTATGGCTCTGTTGCGCCAGGTGCAGAAGGATTTTGAAACCGCAATTATTTTGATTACCCATGATTTGGGCGTGGTTGCGGGGTCGTGTAAGAAAACTTTGGTCATGTATGGGGGGCGCATTCTTGAATTTGGTGCAACCGTGGATATTTTTGCCACTCCTTCTCATCCCTACACAAGAGGGTTGCTTAATGCGGTTCCGCGATTGGATGTGGATGCCAAGGAATTAACAACAATTCCGGGAAATCCTCCCAATATGATGGAGTTGCCGGCAGGGTGTCCGTTTGCGCCCAGGTGCGCGTTTGTCAAAGAAATCTGTGTAACTGAAATGCCACAATTGGAAAGCTTTGAAGGGCATGAACGATTGCGTGCCTGTCATTTGAGCGTGGAGGATTTGAAATGAGTGAAAACCACGCTTTGCTGAAGGTCACCGATATAAAAGTTGATTTCAATATCAAGCCTGATGGGGCGATGCCCTGGACAAAACCACTGAAGCTGCATGCGGTGGATGGGGTCAGTTTTGAGCTGAATAGGGGTGAAACGCTGGGAATTGTTGGAGAGAGTGGTTGTGGCAAGTCAACATTGGCCCGGGCTATTATTTCTCTGGTCCCAACAACGAGCGGCAGCATAGTCTGGCTTGGGGATGAACTGGTTGGCATGTCCAAGGCTGAAATGCGTCCGCACCGTAAAGAAATTCAGATGATTTTCCAGGACCCGTTGGCCTCATTGGACCCCCGTATGAATATTGGGGAAATTATCGCCGAGCCCCTTAAAACGCATTTTCCCAAAACCCCCAAAAATGAAGTAAAAGAGCGTGTTGGGGAAATGATGGGTAAAGTTGGTCTGTTGCCCAATTTGGTTAATCGATACCCCCATGAGTTCTCAGGGGGGCAGTGTCAGCGAATTGGAATAGCCCGTGCGTTGATTGTGGCACCAAAACTGATCATTTGCGACGAACCTGTTTCAGCACTTGATGTGTCTATTCAGGCGCAGGTTATCAATTTGCTTAAGGAGTTACAGCAAGATTTGGGGTTGTCCCTGATTTTTATTGCCCATGACTTGAGTGTGGTGAAGCATGTAAGTGACAGGATATTGGTTCTTTATCTGGGCAACGTGATGGAAGTGGCAAAAAGCTCGGATTTGTATAATGATCCAAAACATCCCTATACAAATCTTCTTATTGCAGCGGTTCCTATTCCTGATCCTGAAATTGAGTTGAATCGGAAAATTGTCCTGATTGAAGGGGAGTTACCCTCACCCCTAAATCCGCCTTCGGGGTGTGTATTTCGAACCCGGTGTCCAAGGGCAAAGGAAAAGTGCGCGCAAGACAAGCCGCCTATGGATGATATTGGGGGGGGGCATCTGGTGGCCTGTTATTACCCTGAATAGGACTGATTCTAAATTTTTGCAAAATCTAGACGTCGATCTTCACCTGTATATTGCGTATCCCGTTTTGTTCTGCGTCGGTCCGGCCCGAAATAATGGTTTGAGCGAACAAATTCGCGTGGATGCTGAATGACTTCCACCAGCCGGCTATACAGATCACTGGCGCAAAGCGGCTTGCGCAAAAACTCAGAAATACCTGCATCTCTGGCGGCCTCCACCCGCTTTTTTTCCGTGTAGGCTGACAGCATGATGATGGGTACAAACCGACTTTGTGAATTTTCATCGCCCCGCAACAGTTCGGTCAGTTCAACCCCGCTTAAGGTGGCCAGCGCATAGTCAAAAATTGCAATGTCAATTTGGTGGGTTTTGAATTCTTCAAGGGCGATTGCTCCATCGGAGGCCTCGCGGATTTTGCTGATGCCAAAACCGCGCAGCATTGCCCGGACTATTTTTGTCATGTAGGGATTTGGGTCAGCGACTAAAATAGAAATTTGCGTCATGTCGAGAAATTGCATTTTTCAGGCCCCTCTTATGTCTATATATTAGGGTGGGAACATGGTGGGCTGAGTAAACATTTGACCACGAACAAACCCTTACTTTGTCTGGCCGATATGAGTTGTTTACAAGCTTTAAAAGGCGCGTTGACAGATGGGGTCGATAGCCCTATGTTCCGGCACAAGTTTTAGGCGCTTTTGCGCCTGTTTTTAATTGTTACAAGGGCTAAAGACATGAAAGTTCGCAATTCTCTTCGGGCGTTAATGGGACGGCATCGCGACAATAAGCTTGTCCGTCGCCGGGGTCGCTATTATATCATCAATAAGGTCAACAAGCGTTTTAAGGCACGTCAGGGTTAAGCCTGATTGCTTGAATTGCTATGTGACTTTTTATTGTTTAAAGCCCGCGATATTCGCGGGTTTTTTTATGCCGGTTTTAGTTCTGATACAGGTGGATTTATACTTTTTGAGCATAGGTTTCCGATTACAATAAAACCTATGCTTCAAGTCCTTTGTTTTGTTGCGCTTTTGACCGGCATAACCGAATCCACCTATCCTGAAAAACGTTTTAGGATGAGCCTCCGCCATCCTGATTGACGAAGGCAATACGTAACATGTTTGTGGAGCCTGAGGTGCGCAAAGGAACGCCAGCGGTAATGGCAATTCGGTCGCCGGGTCGCGCAAAACCTTCTGAATATGCAATGGCACAGGCCTTGTTGACCATGTCTTCCAGGTCCTCAGCATCCTTTGTTTGCACGCAATGCAGGCCCCAGACCAGGGAAAGGCGGCGAACAGTTTTTGCTTTGGGTGACAAGGCAATGATAGGCTTGGAGGGGCGCTCTCTGGCGGCACGCAATCCTGTTGAGCCTGATGAGGTATAAGTGACGATTGCTGCCAGGTCCAAAGTTTCTGCGGTCTGGCGGGTGGCGGCGGAAATAGCGTCGGCGGCGGTAGCTTCGGGTTGTGCACTTTGGGCGCGAATGATTGACAGGTAGTTGTCGTCAGCCTCAACGGCTGTGGCAACCCGATCCATTGTTGATACCGCTTCTACGGGAAAATCTCCGCTGGCTGATTCTGCTGAGAGCATAATTGCATCAGCCCCTTCAAACACCGCCACAGATACATCAGACACTTCGGCCCGGGTTGGAATGGGTGCGGAAACCATGCTTTCCAGCATTTGAGTGGCAACGACAACTGGTTTGCCGAATTTGCGGGCCAGGCGGATCATGCGCTTTTGCAGACCCGGAACTTCTTCCAGTGGCATTTCCACACCCAGATCGCCACGTGCTATCATGAATGCATCACAAAGCTTTATGATTTCATCGAGGCACTCAACGGCTTGAGGTTTTTCAATTTTTGCCATTACCCCGACGCGTCCGCGCGTAATTTTTCGTATATCTGTTATATCTTGTGGTCGTTGCACAAAACTTAAGGCAACCCAGTCGATATCCTTCGTTATGGCATGATTTAGATCGGCCCGGTCTTTGTCGGTCATCGCACTCATGTTCAACAGGGAATCAGGAACGCTAACGCCCTTTTTATTCGAGAGTTTCCCCCCGTGCACAACCACACACTGGATGGAGGTGGCTGTGACCTTTTGCGCTTTGAGTTGAATGCGGCCATCATCGAGCAACAGGCGATGATCGGGCTTTACCGCTTCAAACAGTTCAGGGTGGGGCAGGAACACACGGGATTCGTTCCCCTCTGTTTCTGAACTATCAAGAGTGATTATGTCACCTGTTTTCAGTTCTATAGCGTCATTGACAAACTTGCCGATACGAATTTTTGGTCCCTGAAGATCGACCAGAATTCCCAGAGGCCGTTCCAGTGCATTTTCAACCAAGCGAATGCGTTCAATGGTTTGGTCCAGCAGATCGTGGGATGCATGGCTCATATTGATGCGGAACAGGTCGGCACCGGCTTCAACCAGCTTTGTGATCATGTCCAAAGTGTCTGAAGCGGGGCCAAGGGTTGCTAAAATTTTTACACGGCGACTGCGTTTCATGGGCCTCAAATTTCCTAAAATATAATTATTCTGTCCCGCGTGAAATATCAGATTCGGTGAGTTGCAGGGTCCAGTTGGAACGGCTTTCAGTATCAATTTCAAAAAAACCTGTACGTTCGTACCCTCTTGCAAGACAATCCTCAACGCCAAATATTGTAAATGTTTCATCTCGCGTGCACATCAAGACTGAACCATCCCAGCTTCCACCAGAAATATCATCGGCGGCAAATAGATAATAGAACCGTGCGTTCAGATCCCCCTGAAAAACTGTTGTGCAGGCATCGGGTGCGATCACCCACCATCCTTCAGATTGCCAGCCCCCATTGGCACGATATCCAAGGGCAACCGAAACCGGTTTGCCGATCTGGTTGCAAACCCTGAGGTCTGCACGTGCGGGAATGGTTGAAGCGGCTAACAAAAGAAGACTTCCTAGCAGGGGCAACAAATACCGAGTGTAGTTTTTGAAGCTCGGGGAAAAATCATTTTGGGCAATGTGTTGAGAGATCATATTGGTTTTGCTTGCTTTCGCGTTGTTTATTGGCTGCCCGCCGCAAAGTGTTCTGTGGTTATTAGAGCGCTGTTTTGTTCAAATTGCGAGTGTTTTTTTTGGGGAACCTGGAAGAAAAAACCATGATGAATGTGGAAAAGCCCCTGTTTGGCGGTTGAACATTTTGGCGATCCGGGCTTGAACACTTAAACGAAGTCAGTTGGTAAAACTAAGGAGCCGCAAATATGTCGGAAATTGGAGTAGGCCGTGATCAATTACGCGCATTTATTGAGCGTATTGAGCGCTTGGAAGAGGAAAAAAAAGCCATCTCTGAAGATATAAAAGAGGTTTACGGGGAAGCCAAGGGCACTGGATTTGATGTGAAAGCGATGCGGCAGATTGTGCGAATTCGTAAGCTGGATGCGTCAGAGCGCATGGAGCAGGAAGCTATTCTTGATACCTATTTGCATGCTCTTGGTATGGCGCCGGACGTCGAAAACTAACGCGGTCATTCAAAGGGGTTAGCTCAGGGTTTTGCTTTGATTTGTTGCAGCCAGAATGCGACTTGCTTCTTTTTCGTTGCCCAAAGCCTTGAGGGCGGTTGCAACAATTCCTGCGCGATCAAGGCCCGCTTGCGCATAGAGGTCATTTTGGGTGGAATGCTCAATATTTATATCAGGCATTACCATGGGCCGGAAGCGCAAGGCGCCGTCCAGTAAGCCATTTTGGGCAAGGAAGGTGGCGGCATGGGAGCCAAATCCGCCAATAGACCCTTCTTCAACAGTAAGTAACACTTCGTGATTTTGCGCCAATTGCCGCAACAGATCCGCATCCAGGGGCTTGGCAAAGCGGGCGTCCGCCACTGTTGTTGAGAGGCCAAGGGCGTTGAGTTGTTCAGCGGCGGCGAGGCATTCCCCAAGGCGTGCGCCATAGGAGAGAAGCGCAATCGAGGTGCCCTGGCGTAAAATGCGCCCTTTCCCCAGTTGCAATATTTTGGCTGTGTCGGGCATGTCGACCCCCAAACCTTCGCCACGGGGGTATCTCAGGGCAATGGGCCCCTCCTCAAAGGCGGCTGCAGTGGCGACCATATGCACCAGTTCAGCTTCATCACCAGCCGCCATCAGGACCATATTTGGAATGGCGCCAAGATAGGCAACATCGTAATTGCCAGCATGGGTCGGCCCATCTGCACCAACATACCCTGCACGATCAATGGCAAAGCGAACCGGCAGGTTTTGCAGCGCCACATCATGTACAATTTGATCGTAAGCGCGCTGTAGAAATGTGGAATAAATGGTACAGAATGGCTTTAGTCCTTCGGCAGCCAATCCGGCGCTGAAAGTCACTGCATGTTGTTCAGCTATTCCCACATCAAAAATGCGCTCAGGAAAGATTTCAGCAAAATTGTCCAGGCCAGTGCCGGCAGGCATTGCAGCATGGACGGCAACAATTTTTTCATCCTTCTGCGCCTGTTTGATCAGGGAAGATGCAAAAACCGATGTGAATGAGGGGGCGTTGGAGGGGGCTTTGGTTTGTGCACCGGTAACGATGTTGAATTTAGAAACCCCGTGATATTTGTCGGCGGCGTTTTCCGCCGGTTGATAACCCTTGCCTTTTTGCGTGACCACATGCACCAGAAAGGGGCCGGTTTTTGCGTCGCGAACGTTCTTTAGAATTGGCAGTAAGTGATCCAGGTTGTGGCCATCTATGGGGCCTACATAATAAAAACCAAGTTCTTCAAACAGGGTGCCTCCCGCCCAGAATCCACGTGCAAATTCTTCGGTTTTGCGTGCCTTGTCGAAAACAAAGTCGGGCAGGTGCGACGCGAATTTTTTGCCGGTTTCACGCAACCCACGATAAGCTGGAGAGGAAACCAACTTGGCCAGATAGGCGCTAAGGGCACCGGTTGGGGGCGCAATGGACATATCATTGTCATTAAGAATTACAATGAGGCGTGCATCCATGCCCCCTGCATTGTTCATGGCCTCATAGGCCATGCCGGCAGACATGGATCCGTCGCCGATTACCGCGATACAGTTGCGATCTTCATTGTTGAGATCGGAGCCAACAGCCATACCAAGACCGGCGGAAATGGAGGTTGATGAATGTCCGGTGCCAAAGGGATCGTAGATACTTTCGGCGCGGCGGGTAAAGCCGGACAGCCCGTCCTTTTGTCGCAGGGTACGAATTTTGTCCCGTCGCCCGGTGAGAATTTTGTGGGGGTAGGCCTGATGACCCACATCCCAGATCAGACGGTCGTCAGGTGTGTTAAACGTGGCGTGCAATGCCACGGTGAGTTCAACCACCCCCAGACCTGCGCCCAAATGCCCTCCGGTTACAGAAACGGCATCGATCATTTCAGAGCGCAATTCCTGAGTAACCTGTAGCAATTGCTCAGGGGTCATGTGACGCAGTTGGGCCGGATCACTTATTGTGTCAAGCAGAGGTGTTGGAGAAGATTTGGTCACGTGGCAGGTTCCTTCAACCCATTAGTTACTCCCCGGCCATCGGTAAATCAATGAAAAGAAGTGTCAGAGGGAATATTTGGCTTAAGTTTTTGCCACAATTACCGGCGCAACACGGGTGAACCTGTCCGAAAACAACACTTGATTTTCAGGGAGGGTAAAAGTGAGCTGACCGCTTTGCGGTCCCAGCTCAGTTGCGGGGTTGAAGTGGCTTTCGTCCGGCTCATAAAGAACGGCAAACTGAGTGCCTGAAATTGATGGCGCAGTAAAAAGGGAACTGTCGGAATGTTCAAATTGGGGCGCAAAAAATTCGATGTTTCGCATGGTGAGTGGCAGGTCCTGCGCGATTGAAGTTTTGATCAGCACAGCAAGTGCGATGTTTGTTTCAGGGGAAACATTGTCAGGTTGTGCTTCGGCAACGGCCTTAAAAGTACCATTGAACAGGATGTCCATTTGATTGAGTGGCGGCGCCGGGGGCAGCAATTGTGTGCGGGTGGGGGTGGGGCTAAGCGACGCTGTTACAATACTGCCGCGCAGGGTAGCCGCATCAGGCAGAGATGGTGGGGTTGGAGCACCGTTACGTCGTTCAATGAGCATCTGCAGGGCGCGTTGGGCGTCTGGTTCTGGTTCAATTACCGGAGCATAGGCCGCTAACAATGCGCTTGTGGCTGCTGTTTCATTTGACAGTAATACGCGAGGCGTCGGGCGGGAGTTTTGGTTAGGAATTGAGGCGACAACGATCGGATCCAATTGGGATGGGGGTTGGGGAGCGCTAATATTGTGGGTTGTGTTGAACAATGCGGGGGGCATGGTGAGAGGTGCCGGCGCAATAACGGGTTCGTCGCGGGCATCAAGAAAATTGGCCCGGGGTGCAGGGGTTGGTGCAACCAGTGCAACGGCGGTGACGGTGCGGCGTGCCGGGGCGGTATCAGCAACCACAGTGGTGGTTTCATTCTCGTTATTGCCGAAGAATACATCCAATAGTGTGCGCCCGGAACCGGTGCGTCCCTCGGATCGGCTGGGTGCGGTGCTGGCATTGGAGCCAGAGCAGGGAACGGACCGGCATTTTTCCCACTCAGCGGTTGCAAAACGGCGACCGGCGGCAGAAAGAACAGACCCGTCTGAGGCCACATGAAGGGTTTTGCCGTCAGGGAAGAGGCGCGCCAACTGATTGCGGGTCATGCGCGGCCAGGCGCGAACATTTCCGGTATCTAAATGAACAAACGGGCTTCCCGAGGTGGGATAGTATCCTACACCACCAACCTGGTGGCGCATGGCGGATTCGCGCAGTTTGGAAACGGCAATTCCAGGAATATAGAAATCTATGGCCATGCCCAGGGTATGACGCGAATTTTTGGCAACACCGTTTGAGCGGGAACGCAGCATGTCGTTGGTTTGTGGTGAGCGATAGGCTGATACAACGGTGATGGGTTTGGTTGCGCCAACTTCCTGATAGACTTTCCACAACAGATCAAACAGGGCAGGGTCCATGCGGGTTGGTTCATTGCGTCGCCAGTCGCGCAGAAAATAATTAAGGTCATTCAATCCAGCTTGATCGAAACGGCCATTGCGGCGGAACGTGATCCGCTTGGTTTCATTTGTGTGCGTATAGTGCAGATAAAGAGTGCGCTCGCCTGAAGCGGCGGTCAGTGTGGTGACACTGGTCATTGGCAAAAGTGCAACAACGCCCAGCATGGCTGCAAGAAGATGCCGCGCAACACCAGATTTAACTATTTTACCCACCCAATTCACGCCGAATACAACTCGATTTTTTTGTGGAATCAGTTGAAGATTCCTGTTCGATTTATGCTTAGCACTAACAAGAATACACATTGTTAACGCTAATGGATCACTAAGAAAATCCCAGCTTTTGTACATGCGTCTACCACACATGTTTGAACTAGTGGGCAAAAGCGGCCTAAGCAAGGCAAATATATTATCAAATGGTTAAACGAAAATTGTATAAAAAGCTATGTTCCAGCTCAACTATCAAGCAAGTTTTTTAATCGCTCATTATGTCCATAGACATCGCCAAATGAGCGGATGGATCCATCATCCTCAATACGCAAGGTAAAGTAGGCGAGGTGAACCGGTACTTTAGTTGAAAGATTGTTCCAGCGTTCTGAGGGGCCAAACTGCGACTGAAGTGTACTTTTGGACATGTTGGCATCATTGGCCAACAGTGCGCCTGCAAAGTCCATAGGATTTTGTACCCGTACGCAGCCATGGGAATAGGCGCGTTGTGTTCTTGAAAAGAGTGATTTTGAGGGCGTGTCGTGCAAATAAATTGCGTGGGCATTGGGGAAAAGGAATTTGATGGTTCCCAATGCGTTGTTACGTCCAGGCCGTTGACGAACGCGGAAATTATTGATGGAATTGGTTGACCAATCAACACTTGAGGCGTTAACGACGCGCCCCCCGGAAATAAGCTCCATGTTGTTTGCTGCCAGATAGCCAGGGTTTTTGGTTAGAGCCGGCCCAATTTCAGCCCGGGTAATGGAAGCTGGAACGTTCCAGAACGGGTTTACCACCACATGTTCGATTTCATCGGAGAAAACCGGGGTCATAAATTGTCGTTTTCCGACAACCACACGGGTTGTATGGGTCACCTCTTCACCGCTCATTACTCTCAGGCGATATTCAGGAATATTTACAAATACATGAAAGTCGCCCAGATCCCGCGGCATCCAGCGCCAGCGTTCCATATTGGCAATCAGATCTTCTTTGGAGGCATAAACACCGTTAAGCGCTGTAACCGTTGCCGGCCCGATTACCCCGTCAACCAACAGCCCGGCGTTTTTTTGGAATTCTTCGACGGCGGCTACCAGTTCATCATCATAACTGGTACTTTGCTCAGTGATGTTTAGCCCCAGACGTTCACGCAAAACCGGAACGCGTTCGTCGGACATTCCCGGTTTTAACAATGCACCAGAAGGTACAGTGATAATTTTTTGAACTTCGCCCTGATAGCGGGTCGCAAGGGTGGCTTTGAGGGCCAAAAACTGGGAATGGGTTGGAGACAGTTCGCGCAACATCTGATCTGGTGCATCAGAATTTGCAAGATTTAGAAGAAATTCGCCCCCATCAATGCGATTGGGTGTCTGATAAAACTCACTTGATACGCGGCGCGGATTGATGCGTCCTCCCATGGCATGCTGGGCATATCGGACGGCGGCAGCTGAAAAAGCCGTTTCAAGCGTCGCAAGGCGTTCAGGGTCGGTAAAATTTCCACTCAGGGAAATTTCGCTGGTCAGGTAATCGGCTGGCCTGAGACCTTCCAGATAGGATTGTTCAAATATGTCGAGTATTTTCAGCGCACTGTCAGAGAATACAATTGTTCCGCTGTCATTCTGGCTAAGCCAGAGAGGTTCAAAACTTCGGGCGCCATAGAAATAGTATATTTTTTGTGCGTCCTGATAGGCGCGACTACCTTTGGTTGCTGTGGCATAGGCATTGGACAAACCGGACTTAATGGAGCGGGCAAGGTCGTTCTTTGGCGGCGCAATAATCACGCGTTCAGCCTCAACGCCGTTGATGGTTATTGCCTGCTGCGCTTTAACAGAAACGGAGCTAACTCCCATGAGCATGGTGCCCATCAACAGACTTGCCAGAACTCTATTCATAACTTCTCCAATACTAAGAAAAATCGACCAAAGTAGAATGTAGTTGAAAACCGGGGTCGGTTGAGCTTGTTTTTGTTTTGCGCTTAATTCAGTTTTTTAGGTTTTATCGACAAACATGTTCATTTTACAACAGTAATTTACAATTGTGATTTGTTGCAATTTTTTGATGAAATAATTGATAACAATTTAGTGAGCAAGGTTCAGGCGGCTTCATTGCTTTGGTCGGGTTCCAGCCCGTATTCTTTGAGCTTTCGGTATAGGGTAGATCGACCAATCCCCAGGGATTTGGCGGTTTTTGTCATTGCGCCGTCATTGAACTCAAGAGCAAAGGCTATCAGATCGCGTTCAACGTCCTGAAGAGGTTGGATTTTACCATTTTGGCACAGGAAACGGCGTGTGTTGTCTTGTGAAGGGAGTGTGTTTTGGGGTGCTTGGGGCACAGGAATATCATCAATGTGACGGGGTTGAGTGGTGGTTCTGGGGGTTTGGGCATGGGCTGAGGCTTTGTTTGTGGTGCTGGCAATGATTTGGGGGAAATCAACCGGTGCCAACTGATTGGTATCCGTAAGAACCATTGCGCGATAGATAACGTTTTCCAACTGCCTGACATTGCCTGGCCAGTTGTAGGATTGCAGTAAATTCAGGCTTGCTGGTGCAAGGCCGGAAATTCGTCGGCCTGTTTCTGCGCTCAACTGGGCAATAAAATGTCTTGCAAGGATTGGGATGTCTTCAATTCGGTCTCGAAGGGGGGGCAGATAGAGGGGGAAGACATTCATGCGGTAATAGAGATCTTCGCGAAAACTGCCCTCTTTTGCCATGTTGAGCAAGCGCCGGTTGGTGGCGGAAATGATGCGCACGTTCACCTTTTTTGCTCGCTGCCCACCCACAGGCTCAATCTCGCCCGATTGCAAGGCGCGCAAGAGTTTTACCTGTGCATCAAGGGGGAGCTCACCAATCTCATCAAGGAATAATGTGCCTCCGTCGGCCTCAACAAATTTGCCTTTATGATCGGCTGTGGCGCCTGTAAAGGCCCCTTTGACGTGGCCAAACAGGGTGCTTTCAATCAGATTTTGAGGAATGGCACCGCAATTGACCACAATAAAGGGTTTGCCCGCCCGGTTGGAGGACCCCTGAATAGCACGGGCAACAACTTCTTTGCCTGTTCCGCTTTCCCCCTCAATAAGAACCGGAATGTCTGACTTTGCGGCTTTTGTGGCCAGTTCTATCACGCGATCCATAGCCGGGCTTTGAGTGATAATATCGCTTATGCGTGACTTGCCTTCCCGGCGGTGTTTGTCGATGCGAACGCAGCTTTCAAGTTCACCCAGTTTGAGTGCGTTGCGTACTGAAATGATCAACCGTTCAGGGGCAACTGGTTTTACGAAAAAATCTACAGCTCCCTGGCGCATGGCATTGATAACGGTATCAAGGGAAGAACTGGCGGTTTGTACAATTACCGGGCATTTGATCTGGTCCTTTTCCATGGCGGCCATAACCCCCATGCCGTCCAGATCCGGCATGATCAGATCCAATACCATCACTGCGATGCCGGGGTGTTCTTTGAGCAAGGCCAGGGCCTCATCCCCCCCGCTGGCGCTGAGCACCTCTAATCCGTCCTTCTCTGCGATAGCGCCGGTAATGCGGCGTTGGATCGGATCATCGTCAACTATAAGAATTTTGGTCATTTATCAGCCGTGAAATAAGAGAGTACACCAAGTGGAAAGAACATGCTTTCGAATCGCCTGTCCCGATTTGGGGCAGGTTAGGGCCGGTCTGTTAACAGGGTTTTAACAGATGGAGCATCCCTGGCTTACAATAGGTTAAATACAGGTTTTCTCTTGTGGAGGAGCCGGGGGCGTATTAAGTTTACCCTTAACCTGAAATCTGACAGATCAGAGGAATTTTATGGCTGACAAATCCGCTGGTGCCGATGGCGCCAAACAATCGTCTCAAAATCAGTTTGGCTCGATGCCGGAATGGGATTTAAGCGATTTATATCCAGGAACCACCTCAGATGAGTTCAAAAATGACCTAAGCAAAGCGGAAAAAATGCTGAAGCTTTTGAAAAGAGGTTTAAGGGTTGCCTGGAGGATCTGACGAAAAAGGGGCAGCTCATAGAAGCGATTAATGCCTATGAAACTTTAAGTGACCTTACCGGACGCATTGGCTCTTTTGCATATCTGAATTATGCGAAAAACACACAAGACCCGGACCGTGCGAAGTTTCTGGGGGACTGTCAGGAGGCTTTGACCAATCTGTCCTCAAAGCTGATTTTCTTCTCATTGGAGCTTAACCGGATTGACGACAAGATACTGAATGAGGCGTTGGCGGCAAAAGGGGAATTGTCCCGTTACAAGCCTTGGTTTGATGAGTTGCGCAAAGCAAAGCCCTATCAGCTTGAAGATCGCGTCGAGGAGTTGTTTCACGAAAAGTCAGTGACTGGCAGGGGGGCGTGGAACCGTCTTTTTGATGAGACCATGGCCAGTTTGAAATTTGATGTCAAAGGGGAGCAGTTGGGTCTGGAGGCTACGCTCACTCTAATGACTGACAAGAAACAAAAAAACCGTAAACGGGCCTTCAAGGCAGTGGTAAAAACGCTCGATAGCAATAAGCGACTTTTCACACATATCACCAATGTTTTGGCTAAAGACAAAGAGATTTCTGATCGCTGGCGAGGATTTGAGGATATTGCTGATTCGCGGCACATGGCCAATTCAGTGGAGCGAGAGGTTGTGGATGCGCTTGAAACATCCGTGCGTGAAGCCTATCCGCGCCTGTCCCATCGTTATTACGCAATGAAAGCCAAATGGTTTGGTAAAGAAAAGCTGAATGCGTGGGATCGTAATGCGCCCCTGCCCACCAGTGACGACCGTATTTATGACTGGCAGAGTGCGCGTGATATTGTGCTTGATGCCTATGGAAATTTTTCGCCCTATCTGGCTGAAGTTGCAAAGCCGTTTTTTGAAGGGGGCTGGATTGATGCGCCAGTGACGCCTGGAAAATCGCCCGGCGCTTTTGCGCACCCCACAGTTCCCAGTGCTCACCCCTATTTAATGTTGAATTATCTTGGGAAAACCCGCGACGTAATGACTTTGGCCCATGAATTGGGTCATGGGGTGCATCAGGTTCTGGCCGCCGGGCAGGGGCCATTGATGGCTTCAACCCCGCTTACCGTTGCAGAAACTGCCAGTGTGTTTGGCGAAATGCTGACCTTCCGCTCTTTGTTAACACAAACCAGCGATCCTAAACTCCGCTTTGCATTGCTCAGTTCCAAGGTGGAGGATATGCTTAATACGGTGGTGCGACAAATTTCATTTTATACTTTTGAGCGCAAAGTGCATACGGCGCGACGCAAGGGCGAATTAAAAACTGAAGAGCTTAACCGGATGTGGCTTGAAACGTCCGAGGAAAGCCTTGGGCCTTCCATCAAGCTTAACAAGGGATATGAGACATTTTGGAGCTATATCCCACACTTCATTCATTCGCCGTTTTATGTTTATGCTTATGCGTTTGGTGACTGTCTTGTGAATTCGCTATATGCTAAGTATGAGCATTCCAGTGAAGGGTTTGCGGAGCGCTATTTTGATCTTTTGCGCGCTGGCGGTTCCAAGCATCACTCCGAGTTGCTGGCGCCGTTTGATCTGGATGCGAAGGACCCTGAATTCTGGTCACTTGGCCTTTCGATGATTGAGGGGTTGATTGATGAGCTTGAACAGGTGCAACTGGCAGAGTAAGAAGAGATAATATTAATCCAGACCAAATTGAAAGAGGGACAAAATGGCTAAATCTGACAGTGATTATAAAGAACACGAAAAAACCTACGAACAGTTCATTAAGTTTACAAAATATTCTGTTATCGCGTTGACTGTTTTAATGGTGTTTTTATATCTGGTGATCAACCCTTAATGGGCGTCTGTTACATTTAGATAGTATAAAGTCCTGCAGTCCTGCCAAAAGGAAAAATCAATGAAAATTGCGATTGTTCGCGAGAAATCGGCGGATGAAACAAGGGTTGCCGCAACGCCGGAAACCGTTGCGAAAATGGTGGCGCTGGGTGCAAAAGTCAGCATTGAAAAGGGTGCGGGGCTTAAGTCGCGTATTCTGGATGCCGATTATAAAAAGGCTGGCGCCAGTATCGGTGGGACTGTCGCATCAACCCTTAAGGGTGCTGATGTGGTGTTCTGTGTCAGGCGACCAAGTGCAAGCTCCCTAAACGGGATTAATCAGGGCGCGCTGGTTTTAGGCACCATGAACCCCAGTGACAATCAGAAGGAATTTACCGGGCTGGCTAAAACCGGAGCGGCTTTGATTGCCATGGAGTATATGCCACGAATTTCGCGAGCGCAGTCCATGGATATTTTGTCCTCGCAGGCCAATCTTGCAGGCTATCAGGGTGTAATTGATGGCGCGGCCCAGTTTGATCGGGCGCTGCCAATGATGATGACAGCGGCGGGCACTGTACATCCGGCAAAAGTGTTTGTTATGGGTGCCGGTGTTGCGGGGTTGCAGGCCATCGCGACCGCGCGCCGGTTGGGTGCTGTGGTGACAGCGACCGATGTGCGCCCGGCGGCAAAAGAACAGGTGGAATCCCTTGGTGCAAAGTTTATTGCAGTGGAGGATGAGGAGTTCAAGCAGGCCGAAACTGCGGCGGGATATGCCAAACAAATGAGTGCGGGGTATCAGAAAAAACAGGCTGAACTGACGGCCTCTCATATTTCAAAACAGGACATTGTTATTACTACAGCACTTATTCCGGGTCGTCCTGCGCCAAAACTGATTACCAAAAAATGGTTGAAAGTATGAAGCCGGGATCGGTAATTGTGGATCTGGCGGCAGAACGGGGCGGTAATTGTGAGGCGACAAAACCCGGTCAGATTGCGATACATGGGGACGTAAGTATTGTTGGATTTACCAATGTGCCGGGCCGGATTGCCGCGTCAGCTTCAGCTCTTTATTCGCGCAACCTTTTGACATTTCTGGAAACATTGATTGATACAGAAAGCAAAAAGCTGAACATTGATTGGGAAGATGAGCTGGTACAGGCCACACTGCTTACCCGTGAGGGCAAGATTGTGCATGAAAACCTTGTCAGTGCCGCGCCTGTAAAAAAATCAGCTAAAAAACCCGTTGCTAGAAAAGCAATAAAAAAACCGGCTACTAAAAAACCGGTTGCCAAAAAGTCAACCTCAGGCAAAACCACAGGAGGCAAATAAGATGGACCCGATTGATCCATTTGTATTTCAGGTTTCTATTTTCGTGCTGGCGATATTTGTCGGCTACTTTGTGGTCTGGAGTGTAACACCTGCTTTGCATACGCCTCTGATGGCGGTGACCAATGCTATTTCCTCAGTAATTGTTGTGGGTGCGCTTACGGCACTGGGTGTCGGCCTTGTCGGGGATGACAGCTGGGCTGCAAAGGGGTTTGGATTTGTGGCGCTTATTCTGGCTTCCATAAATATATTCGGGGGTTTTTTGGTAACCCAGCGCATGCTCTCCATGTATAAGAAAAAGGACTAGCGACAGATGATTTCTTTAAATATTGCTGCGCTGCTCTACCTGGTTTCGGGGGTGTTATTTATTCTGGCGTTGCGTGGGCTTTCTTCACCCGCATCTGCGCGCCGGGGTAATCTTTATGGCATGATTGGCATGAGCATTGCCGTTTTGACAACGCTTGGTGTTGCCGGTCCCACCGATCCGCTTTCCTGGGGCCTTATTGGTGCCGGATTGGGGATTGGCGGTGGCATTGGTGCCATGATGGCGAAACGCATTGCCATGACCGATATGCCGCAGTTGGTGGCAGCGTTTCACTCCCTAGTGGGTTTGGCGGCAGTGTTTGTCGCCGCCGCAGCGTTTTATGCGCCCGGGGCCTTTGGTATTGGAAGTGTGGGGCATATTCATCCTCAGGCGCTGGTGGAGATGAGTCTTGGCACAGCAATTGGAGCGTTTACTTTTACCGGCTCGGTTATCGCCTTTGCAAAACTTGATGGACGGATGTCCGGCTCTCCGATTATTCTGCCCATGCGCCATGTTTTGCATATCGCTTTGGCGGTATTGCTGATCTATCTGGTTTGGCAATTCACCCTGAGCAGCGACCAAAATCTGTTCTGGGCTATTACCGGTGTCGCTTTGGTGCTGGGTGTGCTGATGATCATCCCCATAGGCGGGGCGGATATGCCGGTTGTGGTGTCTATGCTTAACTCCTACTCCGGTTGGGCAGCGGCTGGCATTGGCTTTACCCTTGGCAATACGGCTCTGATAATCACTGGCGCGCTTGTTGGCTCATCCGGGGCCATCCTTTCCTACATTATGTGCCGGGCGATGAACCGGTCGTTTATCTCGGTCATCCTTGGTGGTTTTGGTGGCGATTCTGCTGCTGCGGGTTCTGGAGAAGAGGAAACCCGTCCGGTCAAACAGGGGTCAGCAGAAGATGCGGCCTTTCTGATGAAAAATGCAGGTAAGGTTATAATCGTGCCCGGCTATGGAATGGCGGTAGCCCAGGCTCAGCATTCATTGCGGGAGATGGCCGATGCACTCAAGGAAGCTGGAGTTGAAGTGAAATATGCAATTCACCCTGTTGCAGGTCGTATGCCGGGGCATATGAATGTTTTGCTGGCAGAAGCTAATGTTCCATATGACGAAGTATTTGAGCTTGAGGATATTAACTCAGAATTTGCTCAGACGGACGTTGCTTTTGTTATCGGGGCCAATGATGTGACCAACCCTTCGGCAAAGACTGACAAAACCTCACCCATTTACGGGATGCCCATTTTAGATGTAGAAAATGCCGGCACGGTTTTGTTTATCAAGCGCGGTATGGCGGCGGGGTATGCCGGGGTGCAAAATGAACTGTTTTTCCGGGATAACACGATGATGTTATTTTCCGATGCAAAGAAAATGACCGAAAGTATTGTCAAAGCGCTCAATGCATAATGTGATTAAAAGTGCATTTTGAACTAATGAAGGCGCCTGAAGGCGCCTTTTTTTTGAACGGGATTGGAAGGCATGACATGAAACACGTCCATATTGATATATTTTCTGACCCGGCCTGTCCGTGGTGTCTGGTGGGGATGGCGCGGGTGGACAAGGTGTTAAGCAAACTAGATGATGACGCAGAAGTGGATATTACCCATCACCCGTTTTTGCTGGATTTTGATACACCAAAAGAGGGGCAGGATGTAGTTGAAATGCTGACTGCCAAGTATGGACATGCCCCTGATGAAATGTGGAAGCACTTGCAGGACCAGGCAAAAACGTGCGGGCTTGAAGTTGATATGCATAAGCAGAAAAGGCGCAACCCTTCGCAAAAAGCACTGGTTTTGATCATGGCTGCAAAGGAAAAGGGCACCCAGCATGCTTTGGCGCGTGCGCTTTCCCGTGCGTGTTATCTGGATGCTCTGAACATTTATGATGATGGGGTTTTGCTGCCAATTGCCCAAAAATTTGGTTTTGACAAAGTGGAGGTTATGGCGCTTTTAAGTAATGGTGAAGCGATAAAAGAGGTTGAAAAAAATGCACGCCAGGCACCGCAGGCTGGCATAAAAGGGGTGCCATATTTTATTTTTAATAATAAGTTTGCCTTGTCAGGGGCACAGTCGGAAAGTGTTTTTGAGGCGGCGCTTGAAAAGGCCTTGTCAATGGTGCGGGTGGCGGATTAAGTCGTTTTGAACGAAACAAGGAGAGCGGCATGGCCCGTCGAATAATAATTTGGGGATCAGCTTTTATTATATCCCTTTATCTGGGTTCAATTTTGTTTCTGGTTAAAAATCAGCGGGTGCTGCAATACACGCCCGGTACAAGTTTTGTCTCTCTTCAAACCATAGATTTGCCTGGCGCAAGGTTGGTCAACATGCCGGTGGATGATCTGATTAACGTTCGGGGCTGGTTTGTCCCGCCTCAAGAGGGCATGCCAATTATAATTTTCTTTAAGGGTAATGCCGGGAGCTTTTCTGATGATTACCCACGCTATCAGGAAATGAACGCCAAGGGATATGGTGTTTTGGCTTTTGACTATCGTGGATTTCCCATGTCGCCGGGGGAAATAACTGAAGAGGGGATTTTGGAGGACGCGTTGGCAGCTTTTGACTGGGTCAGCCAAAATGGTGCGCCGATTGTGTTGTGGGGGCGTTCGCTCGGTTCGGCCCCTGCGCTGTATGTGGCGAGTTTGCGCGATGTTGAAGCGGTATTGCTGGAAAGTCCGTTTACTGCTGCGCTGGATGTTGCCGCTGAGCGCTATCCTATATTCCCGGTCAATAAATTATTGAAAGATCAGTTTTTGTCGCGGGAGTGGATTGGCGATGTGGAGGAGCCGGTTTTTGTAGCGCATGGAACTTCGGACAAAACTATTCCGGTTCAACATGGTCGTGATCTGTATGCGCTGGCCCCCAACGGACGTGAATTGTGGATTGTTGAGGGGGGAGATCATGGTTCATTGTGGGCGGATGGTATCTGGGAAAAAGCGCAGGAGTTCTTTGACGAAACGGTTATAGCCAACGCATCTTAATTTGCTTGTGTGATTTGTCGCAAATATTCAAGACATCAAACCGGACCTGGTGCAGGCTGGAGCCATATCAGTACCGGAGAAAAAAATGAAATTCAGATATGCAATTCTATATGTGAGAGATGTAAAATCCACCCTTGATTTTTACGTTAATGCATTTGGTATGACAAAAAAAATGCTGCATGAAAGTGGCGGTTACGGGGAGCTTGATACGGGTGATACGGTGCTGGCTTTTGCATCAGTGGCTGCGATGGCGGATAAGGGCGCTACGTTGGCAAATGTGAAAAGCCCTTCGTTTGAAATCGCTTTTGAAACCGATGATGTAACGCGGGATATTGAAAAAGCGATCGCTGCGGGGGCAAAACTGGTGCAGGAGCCAAGGCATATGGATTGGGGACAGACGGTGGCCTATGTTTCAGATGCCGATGGCTTTCTCATCGAAATATGCACGCCGATTGGTTAGGGAAAAATGTCAAACGTCATAGATAAGCCCATACAGGCGTTTCTTGATGATCTTGTAGTGCTGAAGGTGCACCAGTTTGAGATTGTTCAGGCTTGCCGGAAACTGGTTTTTGAACTTAGCCCGGATGTTGGGGAACGCATGATGTATGGGGGCATTATGTTTAGTGTGGCTGGCGAAGATATCGGAGGAGTGTTTTCCAGTAAACATCATGTTTCGTTTGAGTTTACCCGTGGCTTTGAGCTTGAAGACCCAAAAAAACTGCTTGAGGGAAAGGGGAAATTTCGCCGCCACCTGAAGCTGAAGACCAATGGGGATGATGAGTTGCTTGATGTAAAGGCATTCGTGCAACAGGCAGTTTGCTTGCTCGCTCAATAATATCCCGGATCAGCAAGTTGTTGGCCGATGGTTGTTTCCAGGTGAAGTTTTGAGGGACCGGTTTCAAACCAGCGCCTGAGTTCGCGGCTCATGTGGGCCTGATCTGAATATCCGCATTTATATGCGGTTTCTGCAAGATTTGCTGATTTAGCGATAAGGCGGGCTGCGCGCCGTGCGCGAGCTAAAGCCAGCCAGCGCGCCGGGGTGCGCCCTGTAGGTGCGCCAATCAGCCTTTGTAAAGTTCTGATGTTTACTCCAAGTTGCTTTGCGGCATGTTGAACGCTGGTGGTTTGTGGTGCCCCGATACATGAAAGCGCTTCATTGATGGATGGGGGCAGTGTGCAAAAATCTTCAATTCTGCCCATAATTCTTTTTGGGTCAGCTTCAAGATGGCCCATTGATTTAATCAGTTCTGCAGCTTTTATCAGGGTGCCGGGTTGTAGGCGAAATCCAACCAATTCTGCTCCATGTTCCATTTGAGAAAAATGGGGACGACAATCCAGTGCAGTGATTGCCCAGTTTGGTTTTTGACCGGGGCGTGACCAGAAAATCAGGTCGCGGCAGCCGTCTGGAATGATTTTTGAAATTTTTTGGAGGTGGAGAGAAAATCCCATTTGGCCAGAAGCGGGTATTGCAACTTTTTCCTTTCAATCCGGTATATGCAATTTCTGCGCGAATAGATGAATAGCAAAAAACACTGCCCTGAGACCAGAGCAGTGTTTGAATTTTATTCGAAAATATGTGTGCAGACGCTGATTAGCGGCGTGGGCTCATGGGAATGAGGCCTTCGCGCTGAGCCTTCTTGCGGGCCAGCTTTCGCGACCGGCGCACAGCTTCAGCTTTCTGGCGCGCACGCTTTTCAGATGGCTTTTCATAGTAGTTGCGCAGCTTCATTTCACGGAAAACGCCTTCGCGCTGCAATTTCTTTTTCAGGGCTTTGAGGGCCTGATCTACATTATTATCACGAACGACTACTTGCACGGACAACTCCGCCTTTCAAATATCAAACAGGGACGACTGCCCTTATAGGGTTATTAGCTGGCGCGGACATAGCAGACCTGTGGCTGAGTGTCCAGCTATTGCTTAATGAAAGTTGTGATGTGACCATAATTTTTCTGGTTTAGATATTGCGGGGGGAAATTGTGTTTATGTGACCCATTTTGCGCCCTGATCGCGCTTCGCTCTTGCCATAAAGGTGAGGGTACTGGTTGGGGGTCAGGCCTTTAGAAAAGGTGTTGATTTCATCACCGATCAAATTGGTCATCACTACATCTGCCAGTCGCCTGGTATCGCCAAGGGGCCAATGGCAAATGGCACGAATATGCTGGTCAAATTGGTCAATCGGGCACACATCCTGCGTCCAGTGTCCTGAATTATGCACACG
Source organism: Alphaproteobacteria bacterium (assembly GCA_024279575.1). Taxonomy (GTDB): domain Bacteria; phylum Pseudomonadota; class Alphaproteobacteria; order Rhizobiales; family Devosiaceae; genus DROE01. Next base: position 21,283 of record JAJRRJ010000177.1, read on the forward strand.
GGGCGCGATTTCATTAACCAGCAATTGCTGCCTGTTGTTAGCCAGAACAACAAAATACTCGATGGCCAGCACGCCAATATAGTTGAGTGCATGGGCGATTTTTTCAGCCTGGGTTTGCGCAAGCGCCAAAGTTTTTTCACTAACCGATGCGGGGACGCTTGAGGGGTCAAGAATGTGGTTTTTGTGAATGTTTTCGCTTGCCTCATAGGGTGCGCAATTGCCGTGTTGGTCGCGGGCAATAATCACCGATATTTCCCTTTCAAACGGGATGAATTCTTCCAGCACCAGTTCGACGCCTGCCAACTCCTTGAATGCCTGACTTGTGTCTTTATCTGAGCGGATAATGCGTTGACCTTTGCCATCATATCCAAGGCGCGTTGTTTTCAGCACAGCGGGGACGTTAATTGCTTTTAGTGCTTCATCCAGCTCTTTTGCTGTTCGCACCGGCTTGAACGGGGCAATTGCAATATCTATGGATTGCAAAAACTGTTTTTCCAACAGCCTGTCCTGCGCAATGCGTAAGGGTTTTTCACCGGGTGCCAGTTGCGTGAATCTGGAAATTTTTTTAGCCGTTTCTGCGGGAACATTTTCAAATTCGTAAGTTACAACATCAACGCCTTTGGCAAATTTCTCCAGTGCCTTCATATCATGGTAAGCGGCAATGGTATGAAATGCACTGACCTCACATGCGGGGCTGTTTGGTTGCGGGCAATATATATGGGCCTTCATTCCAAGGTTTGCCGCCGCTACTGCCAGCATTCGTCCCAATTGACCGCCGCCCAATATTCCCACTGTGCTGCCAATGGGCAGGGGGGGGAGTGTTGCTGGTGTTGGTCGGGGTGGGTTTTGGGTTGTGTCAGTCATTTTTGAAAATCAGTCATGGGGAAACTGGGCGACATTTTGCGTTTGTTCTTCCCGGTATTCCCTTAGGGACATTTCAATTTCGGGATCAGCAAGAGCAAGAACCGCGGCGGCGAGCAGGGCGGCGTTGACAGCGCCGGCTTCGCCGATGGCCAGGGTGCCTACAGGTATCCCGGCGGGCATCTGGGCAATGGACAACAGGCTGTCATGGCCATTCAGGGCTTTGGACTTTATTGGAACCCCAAAAACGGGCAGAGTGGTAAGGGCGGCAATCATGCCTGGCAGGTGAGCGGCACCCCCTGCACCGGCTATTATCACCTGAAATCCTTCATCGCGCGCGCTCTGGGCAAATCCATACATGCGTTCAGGGGTGCGATGGGCAGAAACGATGCGGGTTTCATATTCGATTTTGAGCACATCAAGGGTTTCGGCGGCCCGGCGCATGGTTGGCCAGTCAGACTGGCTTCCCATCAGAATGGCAATTGGTGGGATTTGCATTGTGTGTTTGCCCTGTTTGGCGACAAAAATGGCGTTTAGCCTATAAAAGGGTTGGTTTCAAGCGGAACAAAAACCTTATCCATTTTGCTCTTTTAAGCAATAATTTCCGGCAATAGAAGTTTTTCCAGTTCTACGATTCGGTCTTTGATCAACAATTTATGCTTTTTTAGTCGCAAAACGACCATTTGGTCGGCTTGCTGGCTTTGAATAAGGGCATGAATTGCGGCATCCATATCGGAGTGTTCCTGACGTTTTGTCGCCA
>JAJRRJ010000178.1 GCA_024279575.1 Alphaproteobacteria bacterium
CTCATCCCGGATTGGAAAAACAGGGGAGCTCCCCTGACAACCCCGGTTAAAAGTGACGCTTTTACATTTCTTACCAAAACCGGTGGATTTAGCATTCCAAATTTTGTGTTGCCGCCCCTGTTCAACAATCATGGCAACTATATTGCCAGCCTTGGTAACCTGACAAAATGGCTGGGGGAGCAGGCTGAAGAACTGGGAGTTGATATTTTCCCGGGGTTTGCCGCCACTGAAATTTTATATACTGAGAATGGGGCGGTCAAAGGGGTGGCCACTGGCGACATGGGGGTGGCAAAAGACGGCACCCATAAGATTGAGTATGCGCAAGGCATGGAATTGCACGCCAAATATACTTTAATCGCCGAGGGCGCGCGCGGCTCCCTTTCCAAGAACCTGATCAAGAAATTTGACTTGGACAAAAACTCTGATCTGCAGAAGTTTGGCCTTGGCATCAAGGAAATCTGGCAGGTTGACAAGAGCAAACATCGCCCCGGCCATGTGGAACATACGTTTGGCTGGCCCCTGAGTAACGCTGTTGGGGGCGGGGGTTTTTTATACCATGCAGACAACACTCAGGTGTTTGTTGGTTTTGTCGTGCATCTTAATTATTCCAACCCGTATTTATCGCCCTTTGAGGAGATGCAAAAATATAAAACCCATCCAAAAATCGCTAAACTTCTTGAAGGGGGCAAACGTATATCGTTTGGTGCGCGCGCCCTTACCTCGGGTGGCTGGCAGTCGGTGCCTGAACTGGCCTTCCCCGGTGGAGCGCTGATTGGGTGCTCGGCAGGGTTTATGAATGTGGCGCGCATCAAGGGTACCCACAACGCCATGTGGTCGGGCATGAAAGCGGCGCAATGCGTTTTTGAAGCAATAAACCAGGGAAAAAAAAATGATCTGATTGTTGGTTTGAAAGATTTTATCCTGAAAGGTGAAATTGAAAGCGACCTGAAAAAGGTTAGAAATACCAAACCGCTCTGGACAAAATTTGGAACCTTTTGGGGCACAATTTTGAGCGGGATTGATCTGTGGGTAAATTCCCTGTTTAGCGTATCTGCGCTTGGCACTCTTTCCCACAACAAAACTGACGCTGAGGTCATGAAAAATGCATCTGACAGTGCGCCAATTACATACCCAAAACCGGATGGAAAACTGACATTTGATCGCACCTCATCAGTTTTTTTGGCCAATATTGCCCATGAGGAAGATCAGCCGGTGCACCTGCATTTGCGTAATGATGAGGTGCCAACCACAAAAAACCTGCCCATGTTTGACGAGCCGGCGCAGCGATATTGTCCCGCCGGGGTGTATGAAATTATCAAAGACAGTTCAGGTGCCACGAGCTTTCGCATTAACAGTGCCAATTGTGTGCACTGCAAGACCTGTGACATCAAAGACCCGGCATGCAATATTGACTGGGTTCCCCCCGAAGGGGGATCAGGCCCAAACTATCAGGGCATGTAATGCGCTAGTCTTTTGGTTTTTTTTCAGGGTTTTTTTGATCTGCGGGGGCGTCCAGCGGTCCATCATCTTCAAGTATGCGATAAGCGGCCCCCTGCAAATCGTCAAACTGGCCGGAGCGAAGGGACCATAAAAAGGCAATAAGGCCTGCAATGGCCAGAAACAATGCAACAGGAATGAGAACTATCAGCCCGGTCATTCCGCCAACTCCAGCTTTTGTGGTGGAACAGGGGAAGGGGAGCTAGGCTTCGGTGCGACCGCTTTGCTAAGCTCCCTGTTGCCAAACCTTAGTTTCAGGGCATTTAGGGTAACCAGAACAGAAGATGAGCTCATGGCCAGCGCTGCAATCAATGGTGTGACATGCCCCGCCATTGCCAGCGGTACTGCCAATAAATTATAGGCAAGGGCAAGGCCAAAATTTTGCCTGACAGTTGCAGCTGAGCGGCGGGATAAAAGGATAGTCGCAGGAACGGCGGATAGGTTGTTGCGGGTGAAAATAAAATCAGCGGCACTGCGCCCCACATCCGCAGCGCTTGCGGGGGCCATTGAAGTTTCAGCGGCGCGCAGGGCCGGGGCGTCGTTTATACCATCGCCCACCATTAGGACACTGTGGCCGTTATTCTGTAACTCCTGAATGCGTGAAACCTTGTCCGCCGGCGTAAGTTGCGCTTCGGCGTGTTCAATCCCCAGTTCTTTGGCCAGCTCCATGACGGGGCGGGATCTATCCCCTGAAAGCAGGCTAATGCGCATGCCAGCTGCTTTGAGTGCCTCAATGGCCTCTTTGGCTTCAGGGCGCGCTGTGTCGGATAGTTCAAAACCAGCGACGGGTTTTCCGTTGAGGGACAACCAAACCTGGGAGCGGCCAGAATCCTGTTTAAGGTTTTCAGCCCCGCACCATTGTGCGCGGCCCAGTCGCCATTCGCCGCTTTTATCCCTTGCTTTTAACCCCTGTCCTGGCACCTCTTCCACCTGGCCTTCAAAAACATCATCGCTGGAAATTTTGGCTTCGTGTGCAGCCTCTGCCAGGGCAATGGAAAACGGGTGTGCACTGCGTCGCGCCAGGCGTGCCGCTTGTAAAAAATCAGAACTATTCCCCAAAATCTGTTCCCGCATACGCGGTTTGCCCACGGTCAAAGTGCCGGTTTTGTCAAATACCACATGATCAACCAGCGCCATTTTTTCAAGCGCGGCCCCGTCTTTCATAACGATGCCCGCTTCAAACAATCTCCCCGCCGCCACGATATGCACCATTGGGACCGCCAGTCCCAACGCACAGGGGCAGGTGATGATCAATACGGCAATGGCTATGATCGTTGCCACATGCCAGTCTCCCCCCAAAATACCCCAGCCCAGAAAAGCACTCAATGCCAGCAGGTGCACAGCCGGCGCATAAACTTCAGCCGCTTTGTCAGCCACGCGCCGATAACCGGCTTTTGAGCCTTCAGCAGCTTCCATCAAAGTAATCATGCGGGCCAGAAAGGATTTGTCCGCCGGTTGCTCAGCCCTTAAGGAGACCGAGCCGGTAAGAATAAGTGTTCCTGCCAACAGGCTGTGTCCGGGTTTTATTAGTTCGGGTTCCGCTTCCCCGTTTACCAGGGACAGGTCAGCTTCACTAACCCCCTCAATCACCTCTCCATCCACCGGAATACGCTGTCCTGGCAGAATGGACAGGATCATTCCCGGTTCAATATCCTTGATAGCAACTGCCTGACGGCTGCCATCGGGCAAAATCTGAACAGCGCTTCTGGGGGCTAGCTGGGCAAGATTTTTAACCGCACCGCGTGCTTTTTCCCGCATCATATGATCAAGCGTTCTTCCAACCAGCAAAAAGAACAGCAAACTGACAGAAGCATCAAAATAAACCAGCTCTGCTCCGCGTGCTGTTTCAAAAATGCTCATGCAAAGGGCCAGAACAACCGCCAGTGAAATGGGCACATCCATGTTCAATCTGCCATGGCGCAGGGCGGCAACGGCTGATCGAAAAAAGACCTGTCCCGAAAACCCCACGGTTGGGATGGCAATCAGGGCAGAAATCCAGTGGAATAAATCACGCGTGGCCTCTTCTGCCCCTGACCAGACTGACACGGAAAACAACATGATATTGCCCGCAGCAAAGCCTGCAACAGCCATGGCACGGATCAAACTTCCCATTTGTCCGTCATCATCCTCATCAAGCCCTTCAAGCAAAAGAATGCGATGGCCGGACTTTGTGACTGCCGCCGTCATTTGATCCGGGGAGCCTTTTTCAGGATCGTAGGTAATGCGCACCCGTTTTGTGGACAGGTTCACACGCGCTGCGCTTACCATATTCAACTCACCAAGATCTCGCTCAATGGTGGTGATGCAGGTCGCACAATGTATATCGGGAACGGCCAGTTCCAACTGGCTCAACCCCTCCCCAAGGGTCTGGGATGCAGCAAGAAGACTTTCATTGTCTGACTCAGCGGACTTGGCGACGCCAATTCCGGTTGCAGCCTCAATTCCAGGGGCGCAACAACTCATATGACCATTTCCACGTTGAGCATTTCAGCACGCGCCATGGGGAACAACCTTTAGCCTTACGTTCCTGGAATTGGGGGCGGTGCAACTATCAGTCGTGCCCGATAATTAAAATCTGGCTGATTTGGTACTTGTGCATGAATAACCACGTTCCAAACCCCGGCAGGAAGCTCCTCTTCCACCTGATACCAGGCATCAACAGGCAGTAAGGTAAAACTGCGGTCCAGTGCAATACCAATGGGCCGGGTGAGTGCAATTTTTACTTCTTCAAGCTCAATGGCAACATTGTTTTGGTCAGCAAGGAAAAACTTCAGAACCCCGTCAGAATAGGTGAGGTCGATTTTAAGATTAAGCTCGGCTTGCGCGCGCGATGCTGCGAGCTTTTCATTAAATTGCTGGCTGGCAACATATGAATTTTTGACCACCAAACCGGTCCATGACTGCACAGCTTTAGTTGCCATAAATATATTAACGGAAAAAATGGTCCCAAAAAATAACAGCACAATTATCAGCATATGCTTGCCGGTAAAAGGACGCTGGGTTTGTTCTTTGCTCATTTGTCGGCTCCTTATGTCCGAAAAAATTATTTTGGTGCTTCAAAAATCGCTTTGGCAGTTGCGGTTTCAGAACCATCCACATCGCTGACCACCACATAAAATGTTTGTGGAACGGAAAGCAGGTCGTCGGGGTCGGCGTGAATATAAAGCCGGACCGGTTGAACCTGATCCGGGTCAATCTCAATCGTAAGTGTTTCCAATGGGTCCGATTGATGACCGGCCAACCGGATTGTACCACCATCCAGCCCCTCCAGTGACATGGTAACCGTGCGCGGCTCCGGTGTCATGTTGAGAATTTTAACGTCAAAACCATTGCTTACCGAGCCGTCAGATAGAAGAACAAACAAGGGGTTGCGATCGTGCAACAGATTAACTGCCAGGCGGTCGCGCGTGTTCAAAACATATAGCATACCAAATCCGATGGCTGCCAATACCCCGGCATACAAAATAGTACGTGGGCGAATGATGGTTTTCCAGTTGGAATGTTTAAGCGTGCTGACGAAGTTCCCGTCTTTTGTGCGAATATTTTTGGGGTTATAGGTATCCCCGTCACCAACGGCCACCGCAACATTATCATTGTAATCATTCAGGGTTGTATAGGAGATAAGCCCTTTTTCGCGCCCGATTTTTCCCATAACATCATCGCATGCATCTATGCACAGGGCGCAGGTAATACACTCAAGCTGGTTTCCGTCGCGGATATCTATCCCCATCGGGCAAACCACGACGCAGGCATTGCATTCAATGCAATCACCCACGATCTTGCCTTCGGCAATGGCTTTTTTCATATGCCGGTTTCTGGGCTCACCACGCCAGTCATTATAGGTTACGGTTGCTGAGTGCTCATCCAGCATCGCGGCTTGAATGCGTGGCCAGGGGCACATATAGGTGCAAACCTGCTCGCGCATAAATCCGCCAAAAATATAGGTAAAAGCGGTGAGGACCGCAATCGTTATATAGGCAGCGGGAGCCGCTTCAAAGTTTACCAGATCCCGGGCCAGTTGCGGGGCATCGGCAAAATAAAACACCCACGCCCCTCCGGTGCTGATCGCCACAAGCAGCCAGACAATATGTTTGGAAATACGTTTGACAATCTTGCTCAAACTCCAGGGCGCCGCATCAAGCTTAATCCGTGCATTTCTTTCGCCTTCAATGGCGCGCTCTACAGCCATAAAAAGATCGACCCAAACCGTTTGCGGGCAGGTATAACCGCACCAGGCGCGCCCCACAGTTGAGGTGATTAGAAACAGACCAATTCCTGCCATCACCAGCAGACCCGCGATATAGTAAAATTCCTGCGGCCAGATCTCTATCCAGAAAAAGAAGAAACGGCGGTTGGCCAGATCAATCAGTACGGCTTGATCGGTCACATATTCTCCCCGATCCCATTTTAACCAGGGGGTGATGTAATAGACCGCAAGGGTCAAAAACATGAGAATCCACTTGAGCCGCCTGAAGCTTCCCTTAGCGCGCTTTGGAAATATTTTTTTTCGGGCAGCATAAAGCGGCTCGCGTACCTTTGCAGAGTTAACGGCTTCAACGTCGAACCGATCAATTCCCTTTTGAGAATTAGTGTCTTTGTCATCGAGCATAATGTTGTGCCTGTTTGTCTTGCGGGAAGGGGTCAACCATGGAACGGGTAAGCAATCATACCATTTTCATGATATTTGCTTCCCACGTGTTGATTTTTGTCAACTTACATAAGTGTACTCTTACACAAAAAACATGCGTTCTATAAACCACCATATGGCAACAGCGCCAATAGCTAAAGAGGCGGGAATGACAATAAATTTGTGATACCAGCTGGTTTTTGAAAACCAAAAGCCCACTAAAAGAAAACAAACGGCAATTACACTGAGTTGGCCCAGTTCAACCCCGATGTTAAACGAGATGAGCCCCACAGCAAACTGGTTGTCAGGCAGTCCGATTTCACTCAATACACCGGCAAATCCCAAGCCGTGCAACAGGCCAAAAGCAAATACCACAAACGGTCGCCAACGTGTCAGCTTTTGGGTGAATATATTTTCAACACTTACATAAACGATGGAGAGCGCAATCAGTGGCTCGACAATGGCGGGGGATACAACCACCAACCCCAGGATACCCAATGCCAGACTGATCGTGTGGGCCACGGTAAATGCTGTGATTTGCCACAAAAGCGGGTGAAGCCGGGTTGAAAGCAAAAACAGCCCCACAACAAATAAAATATGATCGATCCCGCGTGGTACAATATGAATATAGCCTACCCTGATATAGTTGGTCACAGTGTCAAGGAACCCACGGGCTCTGGAGCCGGTGATGGGAAGGGGATCGCTGAGTTGCCCCTCAACAATATAGGCGGAATAGGCCTCATTATCCTCCTCTGCTGCAATGCGAATGACACTTGACCCGAATTGAAATGCCCACCCCCAGGTGAAGGTTTTGGCATTGACTGGCAGGTCACCCGATATGACCAGCGTGGTTTCTCTTGCCAGATCAATATCTCCGGTTTCAGGGATTTGTATATCCTGTATCCGTGCGCCCAGAGCAACGCCGTCTGCTTTAAGGCGCAAGCCCCCAAGAAATTCTTCCTGGAAGTCCTCAAAAACAACCTTTAGCTCTTCATCGGAAAAGGACCGCATGCGATCATATTCTGGCGCATTTTCACTCTGGGAAGTGTCATCATTGTCCGGTTCAATTCCAGCAATCACTGCTTCCAGATTAAGTAGAATGGAAACGGAGTATTTTCCGTTTTCCAAAAAACTTAAATCTGCAATTGCAGGTTGTACTTCGTGGGCAATGCTGCCCCAAACCAGAGCTAGCGTTCCAACCACACTTAGAACAACCCTCTTGAGCAAACTTCGAATATAACTCAAACTGGATATTTGATGCACTATGGTGTTCCCTTTTGGAGATTACTAATGCCAGATCTTATAAAATTCAATCCGGTTGCTGTCATTTTTGCGGTGGGATTGCTGCTAACACAATCCCCCTCTTTAGCCCACGAATATTGGATCGAGCCGGTTAATTTTTCCCCGGAACTGGGTGAGGACGTCGCGGCCAATTTAAAGGTTGGTGCTGATTTGAAAGGGCAATCGCTTTTCTATGTTCCCCAGTTCACCGCTGGTTATCAGCTTACGGATGCAAAGGGCATATTGGAGCTGGATGGTGCCGCTGGCGACCGACCGGCCCTGAACTTTGGGGCGGAGCAGGAGGGGTTGAATATCATCACCTATCAAACCACCAAAAGCCGTGTAACTTTTACCGAGTGGGAGGTTTTTGAAGAATATCTGGTGAGCCAGGGCATGCCTGAAATAATTGAGCGCCATCGGGAGCGGGGGTTGCCGGACACGGATTTTTCGGAAAATTATTCGCGCTATGTAAAATCTTTGCTTGATGTTGCTGCCACAGGCACTGGAAATGACACTGAGGTTGGTATGACCATCGAACTGGTGGCACTTCAAAACCCCTATTCCCTGCCGCCTGGAGATGAGCTTTGGGTGCAACTGCTTTATCTTGGTGCCCCACTGGCAAATAAACAGGTGTCAATATTTGTTCAGGATCAGGCCCGCACACAGGAGATTTCCATTGAACGTTTACGCACCGATGAAAGCGGGCAGGTTAAGGTCGGGCTCCAGTCAGGAAAAATGTATTTGCTCAACTCTATTCAAATGACTGAAATTGACGGACAGGGAAAACTGCTATGGGAAAGTTTCTGGGCATCTTTGACTTTTGAAACACCGTAGCAATTAGAGTGTTTTCAGGATAGGTGGGCCGGTTGTCCGGTTTGAAAACGCGAAAAGCAAAGACTTAGAGCATCCAATTGCGATGTTTTGATAAAAAAAGGGCTATCCGGAAGGATAGCCCTTTTGCGTATTGCAAGAATTGGGGTCGTTTATTGGCCACCACCTAGTGAGTGTACATAAACTGCAAGCTGCTTAACGGTTACATTGTCCAGCTTTTCGCTCCAGGCTGGCATAACCCCGTGTTGAGGCGTGTCAATCTGGGCCGTAATTGTTTCCAGAGATCCAGCGTACTGGAAGATGGCATTGTTGAGTGCCGGAGCGCCCAGATAGATATCGCCTGCACCGGTTTCAGCGTGACATCCAGAGCAGTTATCCAGAAACAGTTCTTCACCCTGGGTTGTTTTTTCACCCCCCTCAAAGCCACCAAGGAATGCGGTGTATTGTGCAACAGAATGAATTTCTTCGTTGGTGAGAATATCATCAGCGCCAAAAGCACTCATTTCACTGAATCGGGTATCAAAATCCGCTTCATAACGAACACCATGGTTGATGGTGGTGAAGATTTCTTCAACCGTTCCGCCCCACAACCATTCATCATCGTTCAGATTAGGATAGCCCAGTGAACCCTGGGCGCCAGAACCGTGACATTGGGAACAATTCAACTTGAACGCTGCGGATCCCCCCGCACGGGCAAACCGGGCCAGTTCTTCATCCTTGATGATTTCTCCAAGTTCTGTTGCGCTAATGCGTTCGAAAAACTCCACCTGGCCCTCTTTGGCCCGCACAATATCATTATCAACCGAGGCGCGACTGGAATAGCCCAATATGCCTGGCGTAAATGAATTGATCAGAGGAATAGCCGGCATGGCAATCATGTAGCCCACGGCCCAGATTATACAGGCATAGAATGTCCACAGCCACCAGCGCGGCAGAGGCGTATTAAGTTCCTTGATACCGTCCCACTCGTGTCCAGTGGTCTCCGTACCGGTGATTTCATCTATTTCGCGTTTATCACTCATTTTTATTATCCTCGTCCAACAGGGTTTCATCCCTTAGTGGAATGCCGGCGGCATCTATTGCGCGTTGTTTTGATCCGGGTAAAAACAGGCTGAAAAGTACGCCCAGCCAGACAATCACCAGATACAAAAGACCCCAGCTGTCGGCAAATTCGCGAAAAATTCCGTAATCCATTTTACCCCCCTTTAGCGATAATTGGCTTCTGGCTCATAGGTTGAAAAATCAACCAATGTTCCAAGCATTTGCAAATAGGCAACCAGTGCATCCATCTCGGTTACCATGTCCGGATTGCCGTCATAGTCTTCAATGCGCACATTGTTGTAACGCGATTCAAGCCCCGAAGAATCAAGGTCCGGGTTGGCCTGCGCCAGCAAATCAGCCGTAGCATTGTCAATCATATCCTGATTGTAGGGAACACCCACCATTGCATTGGCCTTTAGCGCGCCGGATATCAGGTTGTTTGATGTCAGGCTGTACTCAAGAACCGTGTTTTTCATGAATGCGTAGGTCGGCATAACCGATTCGGGCACCACTGAGCGCGGGTCCACCAGATGTTGAACATGCCATTTACTGGAATAACGATCCCCGACCCGGGCCAGATCAGGCCCGGTGCGTTTTGATCCCCATTGGAAGGGGTGATCATACATGCTTTCAGCAGCCAGAGAGTAATGGCCAAACCGCTCAACTTCATCACGGAACGGGCGGATCATTTGCGAGTGACACAAGTAGCACCCTTCGCGAATGTAAATATCACGCCCGGCCAGTTCCAGAGGTGTGTAGGGGCGCATCCCCTCCACTTTTTCGATTGTACTCTCAAGGTAGAAAAGAGGTGCAATTTCCACAATTCCCCCGATTGAAACCACAAGAAGTGATCCAACCAGCAAAAGGGTTGCGTTACGTTCAATGATACCGTGTTTTTCAAGAAGTCCCATATCTTCGGCTCCCTATTCAGCTGGTTGGATTTTAGCAGGCATGCTGCCAGGAATTGGACGTTCATTGCGTGTTTTACCCAGAATTGTCATCCAGATATTATACGCCATGATGCACCCGCCAATGAGATACAGTAGTCCACCGATCATACGAAGAATATAGTAGGGCTTCATAGCCGCTACGCTTTCAGCAAACGAGTAGACAAGGAACCCTTGTGAATCATACTCGCGCCACATCAACCCTTGCGTAATGCCAGACACCCACATCACCGATGCATAAACAACGATGCCAAGGGTCGCCAGCCAGAAGTGCCAGTTGACCATGCGCATTGAATAAAGGCCCTGACGGTTCCACAATCTGGGCACCATATAATAAAGGGCACCAAACGTGATCATGCCAACCCAGCCCAATGCGCCGGAGTGCACGTGTCCGATGGTCCAGTCAGTATAGTGTGACAAACCGTTTACAGCCTTGATGGCCATGACAGGTCCCTCAAATGTGCTCATGCCATAAAACGCCACGGCAATCACCATCATGCGGATAATTGGATCAGTCCGCATTTTGTCCCATGCGCCCGAAAGCGTCATCAGGCCGTTGATCATGCCACCCCATGAAGGCATCCACAGCATGATTGAAAACGCCATGCCAAGTGTCTGCGCCCAATCAGGCAGAGCCGTATAAAGCAGGTGATGAGGTCCGGCCCAGATATAAAGGAAGATCAGGGACCAGAAGTGAATGATTGACAAACGATACGAATAAATCGGGCGCTGAGCCTGTTTGGGCATGAAATAGTACATCATCCCCAGGAAGCCAGCGGTAAGGAAGAACCCAACTGCATTATGGCCGTACCACCACTGGGTCAAAGCGTCTTGAACCCCGGCAAACAGTGAATAACTTTTTGACCCGAGGAATGAAACCGGCCAGGCTAGATTGTTTACAATATGCAACATGGCGATGGTAACGATAAATGCCAGATAGAACCAGTTGGCCACATAGATATGAGGTTCTTTACGCTTGAACAGCGTCCCCATGAACATGACGAGGTAGGCAACCCACACAATCGTCAGCCAAATATCGACATACCATTCAGGTTCCGCATATTCGCGGCTCTGGGTAATGCCCAGCAAGTACCCGGTTGCCGCCATCAGAATAAAGAACTGGTAGCCCCACATGACAAACCATGCCAGCCCGCCGCCAAACAAACGTGCCCGGCAGGTGCGTTGCACCACATACATGGATGTCGTAATTAGAGCGGTGCCGCCAAAGGCAAAAATCACCGCAGAGGTATGAAGAGGCCGCATCCGTCCAAACGAGAACCAAGGCTCCCACATGAATTCCGGCCATGCAAGCTGTGAAGCAATAACCACCCCTTGGGTAAATCCGATAATGCCCCAGAACATAGTAAGGATTGAACCCACCCGGATCGGATCATCCATATACCCGGTTGGATCAACCGGCTCAGCGGGCGTAAATCCAACGCGCCGCAACAGGATGATTGTAGCAATGCCCAACGATAGCGCAATGATCGACATATGGATCTGAAAAGCGCTGTCCTGAGCAAATGCTGCGAGTAGAAGCGCAATAAATGTACCGGCCCCCACAACGATTGTGCTAGTAATATTTCTCATAACTGTCCCTTGATTGGCGGCAATGTGTCTAATTCACACCCGCTCTTTCCCCAATTAACACCAAACCAGCCTATCATATAGTGCAAGCTGGCCGTTGGAAACTCTTAACTACCGCAAGCTTTGGTACATATGTTGACCTAAATCAATGCGCACTTTGTCTCATGTGATGAAAATACTTCATTCAGAGCAGTGGGGACTGTTTTATAAAATCCAATTTGCTTATGGAGACCAAATGCAATCGCACCGTACCGGGTTCCAAAATCAGACAGGTGATCAACATCTGGTGCAGGCTTTTGAACGTGTTTGTGCAGAACAATTGGCTTTGTGCGAGTCCCTGGAAAATATTGCAGATCAATTGGGTGCCAAAACGGACCGGCAGAAATGCTTGCCGATTGCGCAGGAACTGGATTCTATAATGCACCGGGCCCATGCCTTTGAGGTCAATGTTCTTTTTCCCGTTCTGCTTTCAATCTCTAACGAAAATGCCTCCGAATCCGCCTCAATTGCCAGGCGAGCCCTGATACAGTTGCAAGCTGAACATGCCGACGATGTGGGGCTTGTTGGGGAAGTGGTTGAAGCGCTCAAGGAATTTGGAGAGGATAACTCACCCATATCCTCGGACGCTATCGGCTATATGTTGCGTGGCCTGTTTGTGGGCTTACGTCGCCACCTCGCCTATGAGAATGAA
>JAJRRJ010000179.1 GCA_024279575.1 Alphaproteobacteria bacterium
GCCAAGTAGTCCCGCCCATGTGCAAAAATTTTATGTGGAACACCTTGATCGTATCCAATGCGTGATTGCAATCAATGATCAGGGCGAAGTTATCGGATTTCAGTCTCTAAAACGCGCATCGGATAATAATATTTATGGGGTAACACCCGGCTGGGGAATTATTGGCACCTATATAAAACCTAATAACGCGCGTCGTGGAATTGGATCGGCACTCTTTGAAGCTTCGCTTCAGGCGGCGCAACGGGACGGTTTGGACAATATTGACGCCACCATTGGAAAATCCAACAAATCCGCTCTGAACTATTACAACGCCATGGGCTTTGTTTCCTATCGTGCAACAAATGACACAATCAGCAAATGTCATTGCGTTGTGGGCTCTGGTACCTAAATCTGCCCGGTGACACCCCCGTTCAGGTCTTTAAGAATTGTATCAAGCAGTGCCCTGGCTTCAACATCGCTCACGCCGGGATACATATAGCAAAGGTTGAGTTTCAACGCCCCCTCGCGTTCCATGGAGATAAGAAAATAGTTGGCCCCCACCGTACCAAGGGAGACGCAAAGGGTGAGATCGTTCAAACGAACAGCCCCATAGTTTGAGCTGATATTTGCTGCATCAGCACTGGTAATGGTTATGGAATCAAGACGCATGCCCGATTTGATCGCAGCCAACCCCTCGGTGCGATAAAAATCCCAGGAGGGCATTTTTAATAGGGATGCCCCCCCCTGATTCCGGGCAAGGGTCGAAATCAACTTAAATTTAATGCGCGCTGCCAACTCCCACAGTGGCAAATCCAGTTTGTGGCGCGTACGCACGATATCAATGTAGCAACCAAAAGTTTCATCAGGCAATTCAGGTTCACACATCCGGCGAAACTCAACATTTGAAAGCAGTGTCAGCTCATCCATATTGTTTTGCCGCCCCAAAAACTTTAGCGCGCTGGCGCTGAGAAGGCCGTGCATGGAGGTTTTCTTTTGTGCCAAAATCCTATTGAGCTTTTCGGTTTGTTCAACATCAAGTTTGGCCTTTAGCACACGGGTCTGGCGTTGCCAGGGAAAGGTAAATGGCGTGGGCAGCCTTATGGCGGGTTGATACGGGGTGGCTTTGTTTTCAGGTTTTTGGGGGAGCCTTTCTTCCATTGCCGGGGGTAAATCACTGACGTTTATATTGGCTGGAATTTTTCTGATGGCACTCTGATCGGGCGCTCCAAAAAAATCCAGCAATTGCCGGGTCAGCATGTTGGCAGCCTGTGCGTCTGCTATGGCATGATTAGTTGTCATCATAAAAATATTTTGCTCGGGCTGATCCTTTATCTGAATCAGAACAGCGCGCGCCTGGGGCATCAACCTGCCTGAAATTGGTGCTTTGAGCTGGTTTTGCAATTCCACATGCCAGTCATCAG
Organism: Alphaproteobacteria bacterium; assembly: GCA_024279575.1. Classification (GTDB taxonomy): domain Bacteria; phylum Pseudomonadota; class Alphaproteobacteria; order Rhizobiales; family Devosiaceae; genus DROE01. The sequence continues at coordinate 1,401 of JAJRRJ010000179.1, forward strand.
GTGAGGCATTTTGAATCAGTTTCAACGGAATTGGCTTGGTGCCATCGAGTTTGAAGGTACGGCGCAGATAAAACCAGGGCATGCCCGGGGCAATTCCAGGTCCCAGAATTTTCAGATGCGCCCGCAAAAGGGGATGGCGGCGTTGCAGCCAACCCAACCCGGCCCGTACCGTTTGTAAGGAAAGCGGCCCCTCAAGGTGCATCACCTGCACACCGCTCAACCCACCAAACCGGTGAATATTGTTGAGCAATCTCTCCTGCTCACCGAGCGCGCGTTGACCAATTTTGAGGGGTTTTGACGACGTCAAAGCCATTTTTTGAACCTTAGTAAAACTCGCACTACCCAAAAGGCATTAACGTCAACACAAGTATGAATTGGTTGCTCAGGCGATATTCAGTTATGAATTATATAAATGCAAGCCACAGGCACCAATTGAGTTCACAGGAAAGGTCGGCAAAAAATGGAAAAAACACAAATAGCTGAGGCAATCGTTGCTCACCTTGATGAACTTCTTGCCGGATTAAGCCCACCGCCAACCATCACTCAGGGTACTGATCTAATTGGCAATGGTTTGCTTGATTCCCTTAATATCGTGCGTCTTATTCAATTTGTTGAAGCCCGGTTTGACGTTTACATTGACGATGATGATATTTCCGCTGAATTATTTACAAGCGCCACTCATCTGGCGGAATATGTGGCACGCCGCCTATGAACACATTCGTGTTGCGCTCACTTGAGTTTGCCTCGTTGAACTTTTCCAGTTGAGCTTTTTGGAATTTTTTCGACAAATTCAATAATTTCAGGGACCTTGAACGCCTGTAGCTTTGAGCGGCAAAAGGCCTGCAAGTGTGTGGCAGTAATTTCTCTTTTGCGCACAATAAACGCCTTTAGTCTTTGCTCGGTATTACGTGGATTGGGTATACCAACCACAACCGCTTCAGCCACATCCGGGGAGAGGCATAAAATATCTTCCACCTCCAGAGGATCAACTTTTTCACCGCCAACCTCGATTACAAGTTTGGTGCGCCCGGTAATAAAAATGTTGCCCTGATTATCAATTCGACCCAGATCTCCGGTTAAATATCCCCCATCAACAAAAGCCATGTTTTGCTCAGGCGTCGCGTCCACATAGCCATCAATCAAAGCGGGGGTTTGAACAAACAGTTCACCAATACCCATGTCATTTTCACGCCCGCCACGGATGCTCAGTTTTACTCCTTTGGATGTACGACCAACCGAATCCCAGGGGGAAGGACAACTTTGAGCACCATTTAGGGCAATCATGCCGGTTTCAGTGCACCCATAACCCTGAAATAAAGTCAGGTTAAAGCGCTGTTGAAAAGCATCAAATATAGGACGTTTCAGCGCAATGCCGCTGGAATAAACCAGCCTCAAGTCCGGCAATTGCACACTCTGGCGCAACTCACCAAGGGTTTGGAAAATATAGGGAACCCCCGGCATAACTGTAATTCCTGCTACCGCAAGCAGGTCGACAAAGCGCTTTCTTGATAAAACAAGCGGACCCGGATCAACCCAGTAATATGTGGAGGCACCCGCGCTCATTACTTCAAAACAACCATTTAGAAACCCGAAGGCGTGATGGGCGGGCAGAGCATTGAGGATCATATCGGCAGGGGTCAGTTTAAGGCTGGTTGAGGCGATTGTTGCGCATGCGATTAACTGGCCATGGGTATGGGGCACCAGTTTTGGGCGGCCTGTCGAGCCTGAAGACAGCAGGTAGGAAGCCACCAGATCAGGGCCAATATCGGGCAGCTTTTGCAGCGGGGTTTTAGCCAGATCAATAATATTTGCCCCTCTGCTCCCGCTTTCATAATATATGATGGGAGAGGGTGGATTTCCCCCGCAAAACCTTGCGAGTTTTGTTGCCGTAGCTGAAAAATTGTTTGCAGAA
>JAJRRJ010000180.1 GCA_024279575.1 Alphaproteobacteria bacterium
ATTCCCAAAGAGCCGATTTTGTTCAACAAATCCTCGGGTGCATTTTGTGGGCCAAATGACCCGACACCATACACAAGCCAGATGAGCAAACTTGATTGGGAAGTAGAGCTTGGTGTGGTGATAGGAAAGGCGGCATTGCATGTCAGCGAGGCTGACGCCCTCGACCATGTTTTTGGTTATACGCTGGTCAACGATATTTCCGAGAGGTCTTGGCAACAAGAGCGCGGTGGACAGTGGACAAAGGGCAAAAGTTTTAACAATTTTTGTCCAACCGGACCGTGGCTGGTAAGTCGCGACGAGATCAAAGATCCCCAATCACTGGATATGTGGCTGAATGTAAATAACGTGCGCGAACAAACCGGAACTACCAAAAAGATGATATTTTCGGTTCAGGAAATAATTGCCTACCTTAGCAATTTTATTCAGTTGGAACCCGGAGATTTGATTTGCACAGGTACGCCCCCTGGTGTCGGGGCCGGAAAAAAACCACCAAAATTCTTGAAAATTGGTGACGAGGTTCATCTGGGTATTGATGGGTTGGGGGAAGCGCGCCAATTGGTTGTGGAATTTGCACGACCGTAATTGGCTCCGTTTTTTAAGAAAATCAAAGGAAACATGATGAAAAATAAGATCGCAATTGTAACGGCTGCGGGGCAGGGAATTGGCCGGGCAACCGCCGAAGGTTTGGCAGAACTCGGGGCAACTGTTTACGCGCTAGATAACAATCCTGAAACATTGAAAGATGTAAAAGGAATGATTCCGGTGCTTGTGGATGGCACGGATGCCAAGGCAGTTGCGAAGTTTTTTGCAACCCTGAAACGGGTGGATATTCTGGTGCACGGGGTTGGTTATGTTCACCATGGCACGGTTGAAGATTGCACCCCCGAGGAGTGGGCCAAAACCATAAATATCACCCTCAACAGTGCCTATTTGGTTATCCGCGAAACGCTTGGAAAAATGAAGGAACATGGAGGTTCTATCGTTAATATTGCCTCGGTCTGCTCCTCGGTCAAAGGCTTTGCCAATCGGGCAGCCTATGGGGCGGCCAAGGGTGCTGTCATCGGGCTGACCAAGTCGGTAGCGATTGATTATCTGCCCTATAATATTCGTTGCAATGCGGTGAACCCGGGCACCACACAATCCCCGTCCCTTGATCAGCGCATTGAAGAGCTTGGTAAAACAGTTGGCGGGACTGACAAGGCATTTCAGATGTTTATTGATCGCCAGCCCATGGGCCGCCTTGGCACGCCAAAAGAAATCGCCAGCATGTGCATTTATCTGGCAAGTGATGATAGCTCCTATGTGACGGGACAATGTTTTAACATCGATGGCGGAACGTTGATCTGATGCAGTTAGGCACTGGACCTGTCACGGATTTATTCCGCTCCTTTAAGAGCATATTGTGCCCCAAAGGAGATAAGAAATGGCAAGATTACGCAGTGCTGAATTCAAACGCGATGCAGTTCGTATCGCATTAATACTTTTCCCTCAAAAGAAAAGTGTCACCCATGTGTCCGGTACATTCTGTTACCTATCTCTCAGGCGGGCATTCCAAAATGCATCGCCTTGTAATAGCTTTACGCCGACTGCTACGCGTTTTGATGTTTGATAATTGTCAGCGCTTAAACGGGTTGCGGGTACTGAATTTTATCAGACCTTGATGTTATCACTCAGGTCCATCACATTTTGAATAGTGTTAACTCCGTAACCATTAAACCGAGTGGTCAGGCTGGTTGAATAGGCGCCAAGCCCGTGGAAAATCACATAGTCCTCTTCTGTCAGGTCATCGGGTAAAAGCTGGGTGTCATTTAGTTTGTCAACACTGTCACAGGTGGGGCCAAACACTGTGCGCGGATGTAGAGCGCCAGTGCGGTTTTTTCCGCTTGAAGAAAAAACTTCCAGTCGATCTAAAGGCCCGATGAGCAGGCATTCTGAGAGGCCACCATATATGCCGTCGTTTAAGAAAACCGCATTATCGTCACGAATTGCCTTAACTCTGGTTGCCAGACAATAGGCGTCTGCGACAATGGCGCGACCTGGTTCACATACCAGTTCAGGTGGGTTTTCCCCGAAAGCCAAGGCGGTAGCAGGAGCGATCTCTTCAAACTTGTCGCGCAGGTGCGGGTATTCTTTGGCGATCCTGTGGGATGGGAAGCCGCCGCCAACATTCAGCCGGGCGATAGTTACTCCAGCATCTGTTGCGATCTTTGCTGCCGCTATAATATAGGTGCGCCAGACGCCGGGTTGTGTACATTGTGTTCCAGGGTGGAACGTCAGGGCGGGTGTGTAGCCAAGGGATTTCACTTTTGACAAAAGACTTATGGCTTCTTTTGGATCGGCGCCAAATTTACTGCCAAAATCATAGGCGGCACCTTTGACCGGTAATTTGAACCGTACGGCAATTTCAGTGTTTTGTATGGGTACTTGTGCGGCAAGTTTTTCCAGCTCTGAATTACTGTCTACAGAATAGGAGGCTACGTTCATTTTTACTGCATGGGCGATTTCCAGGTTGGAACGCACCGGATTATTGTAATGTAAAACGGCTTTGGGGGCGAGGCGGCGCACCTGATCCATTTCGGGGGGGGAGGCCACGTCAAAACTATCGATTCCGGCGGCAATCAGGTTGCTCAAAACGGCGCTATCCGGGTTGGCCTTTAGCGCATAGGTGACCAGACCAGGGAAATGGTGTGTAAACTCTTGCACTTTATTTTGCAGGGTTTGTGGGGAGAAAAAGGCAATTGGAAAATCGGGACGCTTACTGCGTAAATACTGCACTGGGCTATCCCAGATGATTTTTGAAACTTTCATGATTTTCCCCTTAAGGTTCAATGCTAGCGCGAAGTGCAATCCACTTTAGTTAGAAGAACAAATCCATTTGGTGAGTTCCTCAATTATTTTAGTTGATTTGTCTGTTTTGTTCGTCAATATGATGAGGTTCTCGGCAATTTGCATGAAAAGAGAGTGTTTTGGATAGTCTTGATAATAATATTCTGGCGGCGTTATCGGCGGACAGTTCCACGCCAACGGCGCTTCTAGCGCGTCGTTTCGGGGTGGCGCGATCAACGGTTCAAGCGCGCATTGAGCGGTTGAAAAGAAACGGAACTATTGCCCGGTTTACAGTCAAACTTGGTGATGTGGCGCTGGCGCGACGCATTAAAACCACGGTGCTATTGCGGGTTGAAGCTCGGGCCAATCCCGGGGTTATTCAGCGCCTCAAAACTGTTCCGGAAGTTGAAGTGGTGCATTCCACCAGCGGGCGATTTGATCTGATATTGCAGGTGGCGTGCGAAACTACCCATGCACTGGACGGGGTGCTGGATAAAATTGGCGCGATTGAGGGGGTACAGGGCTCTGAAAGCCTTATCCATTTGTCGACTAAACTGGACCGGGCAGTTTGAAGGGGCGCTTTTTGTTTTGGTTTTGTGAGATGATTGGGGAGTTGGAAATACCTCTGATCAGGGTATAGAGTCTGGTAGACTGCCAAAAATCAGGGGAGACTTTTTATGGGGTGGAAAACAGATTTTCGTTCATTTTATTATGAAAACGCACCTGAACCTGACAACCCGGTTCTTGAGTCTTCAAGGAGCGCATTGCTGGTGATTGATGTTCAAAACACCTATCTGGCGCCAAAGGATAGTGTTGAGGAAAATCAGCGCTGGCAACCGTTTTTTGAGCGTATGAGCAGGACAGTTGTTCCCAATTGCATCCGGCTCGTTGCCCGGTGCCGTGCAAAAGGAATTGAAGTTATTCATGCGCGCATCGCTTGTTTGACACCGGATGGTCGCGATCGTTCTCTTAGCCAAAAAAAGCCCGGGTTTAATTACCTCTTGTTGCCCAAGGATGAGGCGGAGGCACAAATTGTAGATGAACTGGCGCCAAACCCGGATGAAATCTGCGTGCTTAAAACGACTGACAGTGCGCTAACGGGGACAAATTTGCGGTTGATATTGTCCAATATGGGTATCAAAAATGTGATTGTTGCCGGCATATTTACTGACCAGTGTATTTCTTCAAGCGTGCGCTCGCTGGCGGATGAAAGCTTTGATGTGATTGTAGTTGAAGATTGTTGTGCAGCGGCGACCATGGAATTGCACCAGCAGGAGCTGGAAATTTTAAATATGATCTATTGTCATGTGATGGGGTTAGATGATGTGCTTGGCTATATTCAGGAATAGCCAACATTAGAGTGCGGGCTTTGATTGAATTAAATTCCATGCCCTAAGCCATTGCTTTGTCCCGTTTTTGAGCCGGATAACCGGACTCAGTTATCTTTTTAGCGCTTTAATCTTAACCCTGTTTGGTACGGAAAAAATTATTTGTCATTCTGTTGTGGACATCTCTGTGGCACAGGTCTAAAGGGTAGCGCCAATACAGCGCTCATACTTTCGTAACGCAAAATTTCTTTGACGTTTGAAAAAGTGGGCTCGTCTGATGTTTGTTTTGCACAGTTGCCAGAAACAAACGTCCAATCCCACTTTCCCGACAGATGTTGTCGGCGGGCTAGCTTTTTTTTGGCAACGCTCAAAGGAAAATATTTATGCAAACGTTTAATGATGCGGAGATTCCGCAGCAGCTTTTTCATCGTCTTGAACAAATGGGTCTTGTAAAACCAACGCCCATTCAGGCCAAGGCCATTCCCGTTGCGCTTGAAGGCAATGACATTCTTGGTTCGGCACAAACCGGCACGGGCAAGACCGCCGCGTTTGGCGTGCCCCTGGTGACGCATCTGCTCAATAACGAACAGGGAGGTGCGCTTGTTTTGTTGCCAACACGTGAGCTTGCCGGGCAGGTTCTTAAGACGTTGGATCAGTTTATTGGCCGCTCCAACATCCCCAGTGTTTTGTTGATCGGTGGTGAGGACATGGGCAAGCAGATTAGAAAACTGCGTGCCTTTCCCCGTTTGATTGTTGGTACGCCCGGGCGGATCAATGATCACCTTAAACGTGGAACTTTGAAGCTGGACCGTACAAATTTTCTGGTTTTGGATGAAGTGGATCGCATGCTTGATATGGGGTTTGGAGTGCAATTGGATGCCATTGCGAAATTCTTGCATGGGGAACGCCAGACGCTGATGTTTTCGGCCACTATGCCGGGCAACATTCAAAAAATTGCGTCCAAATACCTTTCTGATCCGGTGCGCATTTCCGTTGGTAATGCCCATGCGACGGCACCCAATGTAAAGCAGGAATTGATACAGATTGCCGACGGGGACAAATTTTCCCGTCTGGAAAGTGAGCTTGAGCAGCGTGAAGGGTCGATTTTGATTTTTATCAAGACCAAATATGCCGCTGATAAAATGGCAGTAAAGTTGAAAAAACTCGGCCATGCGGCAGCCGCTTTGCATGGGGATCTGCGCCAGAACAAGCGCACCCAGGTGACCGCCGGTTTTCGGGCTAAAAAATTCCGTATTCTAGTGGCAACCGATGTGGCCGCGCGCGGGCTGGATATTCCCCATATCGAGCATGTAATCAATCATGATATGCCGCAAAGCCCTGAGGATTATATTCATCGGATCGGGCGCACTGCGCGAGCTGGGGCCAAGGGGGAAGCAATTAACTTTGTTTCCCCTGCGGATGCGACCAAGTGGAATGCCATTCAGCGCCTGCTTAATCCTGGACAGAAAATTGAGAAGCTTTCCGGGCCTAAAAAAGGTGGTGGGCGCAAGTTTGGCGGCAAAAAGGCTGGAAAAAAATTCGGTGCTAAAAAGCCTGGAGCCAATCGGTTTGCTGCACGACCCGAGGGCGAAAAATCCTTTGGTGGAAAAAAACGCAAGAGTTTCAAACCACGCACAAAAGATGGTGCGGGTGAGGGATTTGAGAACAATGTAAATAGTGCGCAAACACCAAAAGCTGATTTCAAGCACTCAGACAAACCAAATGCTCGGGCTGATGATCAGCGTGGGGAAAAACCTAAGGCGCGGTTTGGTGGCAAAGTGCGTGTTGGTCCTGATGGCAAGCCAAACGGAAAAACAAAGCCCCGTTGGAAAAAATCTAAAATGCGCAAGCAGGCTGCAGCCTGATTAAAGCGCTTGAGCGCTTGCTTATTAGTATAAACTAATATATCTATTTTAACGCCCCGGCTGTGTCGGGGCGTTTTTTGTTTGATTGGATTAAGTTATGGCATGGATTGACAGTTTCCCCCTTGTTACTCTGATAATACTGGCTTTGCTCTTGGGGTTGGCACCGTTTGTGCCTGAGCCGCATTTATTTGAAAAGGCCAAAATGTTGATGGCGGGCACGCTAGTCAGGCCCCTGGATATTTTTGATTTGATAATGCATGCTTCGCCTATTGTGCTGCTGGTGCTCAAATTGGGCCGAATGGCTTTTCTAAAAACGGCCTAGTTTAGACAATTCGAATATTTCCAAGTTCAGATTTGTCCTTTATGCTTGCTTATAAATTTTCATAAGGGAGTGATTTGGTGCGTACGGTTTTTGTAAATGGAAATTATGTTGATGAAAATGATGCGAAAATCTCTGTGTTTGATCGCGGGTTTTTATTTGCCGACGGGGTCTATGAGGTTACCTCAGTTCTTGGCGGCAAACTGGTGGATTTTGAGGGGCATTTTTCCCGCCTGACCCGATCGCTTAGCGAGCTGGAAATGGGTTTGGATGTGAGTCGGGACGATCTGCTTGGCATGCACCGGGAATTGGTTTTGCGGAATAACCTTGATGAAGGTCTGGTTTATTTACAGGTAACGCGCGGTGCTGCTGACAGGGACTTTGCTTTTCCGCCGGAGGGGACCCCCAATACGATTGTGGGTTTTACACAAAGCCTGAACCTGATTAATTCTGAAAAAGCCAAAACTGGGATCAGCGTCATTTTTGTTGAAGATCTGCGCTGGGGACGTTGTGATATTAAAACCGTGCAACTGCTTTATCCTTCGCTGGCCAGTATGCAGGCGCGCAAAAAAGGAAAGCAAGGGGCATGGTTTGTGCGTGATGGTTTTATCACTGAAGGAACTGCAAACAACGCCTATATTGTTACCAAAGAGGGAACGATTGTTACGCGTGATTTGTCCCCATCCATTTTGTCCGGGATTACTCGCAAGGCGGTTCTGGCTTGCGCTGACAAGCTGCAAATGAAGGTTGAAGAGCGCGCCTTCAGTGTTGACGAAGTTGCCGATGCCGTGGAGGCCTTTACTACTGCTGCCACGATTTTTGTGATGCCGGTTGTTGAGATCGAGGGCAAACAAGTGGGGGATGGAAAGCCTGGGCCGGTAGCCAGGAAACTGCGTGAAATCTATATTGAAGAAAGCCTGAAGGCGGCGACTTAACCCGGTTCTTGATGCGCCAAAAGGTCAGCCCACTCCTTATGGCGCTTAAACTGCACTTGGACATAGGAGCATATGGGGACGATTTTATCCTTGTTGCGCCGGGCCTGTTCGATGGCATAATGCATGAGTTTTTCGGCAATATCCTGCCCGCGAAATTCCGGGGGCACCCGAGTATGGTCGATGGCAATTTTGCATAAATTTATTCGATGGTAGGTCATTTCGGCAACCTTGCCTTCCCCCAGATCGATTACATATCGTCCTGAAGTTTTGTTGCTCTCATGGCGGATTACTAATTCAGTCATGGGCATTTTTTGAAATTTTCCCGAATCTATAATTTTTCAAACATTGGGTGTTCGTCGACTGATGTTATTTTATCCAAAGTTTGCAATATTGTCCGGTACGATCAAGTCACAACAAGGTTATCGGCTAAATTGTGATCGGATTTGACTATTTTCCCCAGGCTCGTGTGACCTGCTTTTGCTCACCCAACCCCTCAATACCCAGTGTTATCGTCTGGTTGGGTTTGAGATAAACGGAATCTGGTTTTTGTCCCATGCCCACCCCCGGCGGGGTGCCGGTGGATATGATATCGCCCGGTTGCAGGCTCATGAACTGGCTGACGTAGTGAACAAGGTGTGCCACACCGTAAACCATGGTTGCAGTGGAGCCGTTCTGATAGCGTTTGGCATCAACTTCCAGCCAGAGTTTCAGGTTTTGAGGGTTTTTGATTTCGTCTTTAGTTACCATCCAAGGGCCAATCGGGCCAAAAGTATCAGCTGATTTTCCTTTCACCCATGGTCCTGAATGTTCGAGCTGAAAAGCACGTTCTGAAATGTCATTGATAATGCAATAGCCCGCCACATGCTCCATTGCGTCAGATTTTTTTACATATCTGGCCTCTTTGCCAATGATAATGCCCAGCTCGACTTCCCAGTCGGTTTTGGTGGAACTGGGGGGGATGATAATGTCATCATTGGCACCGCAAAAGGCGCTGGTGGCTTTAATAAACACCACGGGTTCGGGGGGGACATCCATCTTCAGCTCGGCAGCATGATCAGTATAGTTCAGCCCGATGCAGATGAATTTGCCAACATTGCCCACACATGGGCCAATGCGGGTGGCAGGATCAATTTGTGGCAGGCTTGAAAGG
>JAJRRJ010000181.1 GCA_024279575.1 Alphaproteobacteria bacterium
GCTGTACCAACGACGCCCATAGCGCCCGTTGCCACATATAAAAAATCACGTTTCGTAATATCGGAAGTTGCGTCGCTCGCCACTATGCCATCCCCACCCGATTAAAGTTATCTTTCTCAATACCGACAAAAACGGGAAGTTCCCACCCACTATCGGCTCCACTCTCAGTCCCTATTAGACTGACTGCAGAATCTGGGGTCTTTTGGCACCCTCACACGCTCTTGTCCAGCCTGTAAAAACGTGACAAACCCCACCTGCGACACTATTTCCACAATTTTGACCAGTTTCCTTAATCGCCAAACGCCGAATTCTCGCAGAATTTAGTGTAAACTACTGAAATGCTTTAGATCAACAATGAATATTGAGCTTGCCCTTTACCAACCTGACATTCCCCAAAATACTGGTACAATTTTGCGCCTGGGCGCATGCCTCAATGTACCCGTCCACATCATACATCCCACCGGGTTTCATTTTTCCGACAAGTTATTTCGCCGCTCGGCAATGGACTATGCCCAAAATGTGCAAATGCACGAGCATGACAGCTTTCAAAAATTTGATCTCTGGCGAAAACAACGCAACAAACGTCTGGTATTGATGACCACAAAAACGCAAAAATCAGTTTATGAATTTGAATTCAACCCCGGCGATATATTGCTGGCGGGCCGGGAAAGCGCCGGTGTTCCAACTCAAGTCGCCAGCATCTGCGATGCTTTGGTTCGCCTTCCAATGGCCCCCAGACTGCGCTCGCTCAATGTATCGCTGGCCACTGCCATGATCCTTGGTGAAGCCCTGCGCCAGACGGATGGATTTGGCCCGCTAAGCTAAAGCGGTTTTTGGGGATAAGTGGGACCGGTTATCCGGTTCCAAATTAATGCGCCATGTATTTTTTGAGTCGCACCAGAAGTTCATCCCGCTGCAAGATAAATCCACCCTGTACCCAGTCCTGTTCAATCCGGCGCAGGGCCTTGCCCAGTTCCGGTCCCTGACTAAATCCCGCTTCCAGCAGGTCATCGCCACTGATCGGGAATCCTGGAACATTTATTTCTTCCCAGAACTCATTTATTTCCCGACACTGTTCCTTGGTCCAGTTTGCAAGTGCACACGCCACCGGAACCGCCACATAGGCAAACCGGCCATGGCGATAGGCGGCATCATAAAGCTCCCCGTCGATCATTTTTCTGGCAGCAGAGCGAATGGACCTGGTCTCGCTCACCAACGCATTGGACAGCCGCCAGGCCACACGCAAGCGTTCCAAAACCCCCTCTCCCTCCAAAAGGGCGAGCCGTGCCGCAACAACAGGGCTTTGAGTGGTTTTTTCGTATCTGAGCAAGGCCTGCAAATCTTCAATTGAAAATGCCAGCACACCAATTTTGGTCATGCGCGCCAGCGTGACCACCACATGGGGCAATCCAAGAATTTTTGTCATTTCCGCCCCCTTGCGCTCAGCAGAAAGTGCATGCAGATCACCCGCCGCCCTGGCGCAGGCATCTAAACCCAACTTGTCATATTGTTCTTGACCATGGCTGGCCGTAAATCTGAAAAACCGAAATACCCGCAATCGATCCTCAGCAATCCGCTGATCCGGGTCCCCGATGAACCGCACCTTCCCCGACAAAGCATCCCCCAACCCATCCAGAGGATCATAAAGCGCCCCGTTAAACTCCGCATAAATTGCGTTCATGGTAAAATCGCGCCGTTTTGCATCAACCTGCCAATTAGTACCAAACTTCACCCTGGCATGCCGCCCGTCGGTCACCACATCCTGACGCAGCGTTGTAACTTCGGCTGTAACCTGCCCATTGCGAACTGTAACCGTTCCATGATCATACCCCGTGGGATAACAGGACATGCCCGCCCCACACGCCAATTTCAGGACATCATCAGGCAACAATTCTGTCGCCAGATCAATATCTCCGCCCAGTGATGTTACACCTAAAATTGTGTCACGCACCAACCCTCCGACGGCGCGCGTACGCTGTTCTTTAGCCCCAAGTACATCAAAAATCTGTTGCGCACTTCGGTCCCGCACCCACCAGGCAGTACGAAGACGCGTGACGGCATCATGCCGCCCATGAACCATCTCGCCCACTATGCTTCTGGCCCCGCAAGCACCCTGTCGCGAAAACTTCGCGCCAGATTTGCAGTAATTCCCCAAATTGTGTGGGACTTATAAAGCAATTGCCAGGTTTTGAATTTATGCCCGTTTCTTTCCAGCTTAAGTTCAGAATAGTTCGGCGGATGAAGCAGATAGCTAAGCGGCACTTCAAATATCTCATCCACCTCCACGGGGTTGGGGACAAAAACAGGATTTCCAGTGATCTCCGCAACAACCGGTGTAATCAGGTAATTGGTGCCCGTCATATAGGCTGGCAAATAACCCAATATTTTGGCGTTCTGCCGCTCAAGCGCAATTTCCTCCTGCGCTTCACGCAACGCACCTGCCCCCGGATCCAAATCGCTGGCGTCCAGTTTCCCCCCCGGAAAAGCAATTTGGCCTGAATGCGCGCGAAGTCCGCTGGAGCGCAATGTAAAAACCACACCATACCCATGCGTTCGTTTAACCAGCGCAATTAAAACTGCAGCAGACACCGGCGGATCATTAAAAGGCACATCAGGCATCCAGTCCGGGTCAAGCAGACACGCCTCGCTTTCAGGCATTGGTGAGCCAAGCAGACAATGCTCCAGCCTCAAACATGCCAAATCTGAATGTTCCAAATCCAAGCGTTCCAAATCCAAACATCCTCCGGATGCTTGCCGGTCATGCAAAAGCCTATTCACTTTACTGCCCACCAGTTATTCCCTTCCCAAATACTGCGATCCTATCGTCCGACAATAATACCGGCCAATTCCTTAGCATGAGATGGCCTGTTATGACACACAAGCACCCGCCTGGGATCAACAGGTCCGGGGAACTCAATTGTTCCGGGCGCTGCCATTTTATACCCAAAGGGCTGATAATAGGGCGCATCCCCCACCAGCAAAACAAACCCTTGCGGCAATTTTTCAAGCGCCATTGCGGTAACTGCCCTTACCAGATTCCCCCCAATACCCTGGTTACGCCTTTCCGCCTTGGTTGCCAACGGGCCCAGTAAATACCCATCCACATTGTTCAAGGAAATTTGTGTCATCCAAACCGAACCTGCCCGTTCCCCGTTTATTTCTCCAATCAAACAAAGATCAGGGTCCAGTTCCAATGATTCGCGCATAAGAAATGCAACCCGGGTAAAACGCCCCGGCCCAAAGCTCTTGTTATGAAGTTGCTCCACCCAGTCAAAATCCTGCTCAGTTTGCAAACGCAGGGAAAGCGGCGCGCACTGTTGGTTAAGCATGGAAAAATCTGTCGTCGAGGGTTCTACGACTTTCGACACAACAGTATAGGATTTGGTAACATCAGATTTGGCAAATCTGGAAACAGGTTTATCGGGCACAATCACAATCCATCAAAAAAGCAAATAAAACGAGCAAACGCGCCAAACAACGGGCGCGAATTAATTAAACCTTCATCGGTTTCGTCGATTTACTTTTCTGAAATTCAACTGTATCTCCAACCTGCAAAACAAGTACCAGCTAAATGAATATCAGGTACAAATCCCATTTGTCCAGCATTCTCTACCAGTAGGCACTTTTTTCAACCTTGAAAAAAAGTTCATCCACCCGCGCCCGCGCACTGCGCGTAATATCCAAAGGCAGATCATTTACCTTGAACCATCCGATTTCTGCAATTTCCCGATTGGCCACAAAATCATGCTCCAGATCAAAGTCACGTACAACAAATAGTGCCACATGGTCCCGCCCGCTAATCTGACTGTTAAGAAAAACCCCGTGTAATTCCACATCCCCCTTAGGCGAAAAACCGGTTTCTTCCAGCACTTCGCGGCGCATGGTAGTTTCAAACGTATCCCCTTTTTCCACCCCTCCGCCAGGAAACTGCCAGCCTTTGACATAGGTATGCCGGATCAACAGAACTTCATCCCCCCGTATCAACACAGCGCGGGCGCCAAGAGTCATCCAACGAAACAACCCCACAATAAACAAAAACAATTTAGCGCGAAAAATCTGCCATTTGGTCACGGGTTAGTCACTTTCAAGTTCCATTTATTAAACCTTCTATTACTACCAAACCCCAGGTTTTACAAAATCTATAGAACCAGTTTGGTTTTAAGTTTTTTTATGCCAAAAGGAGCCAGATGAATACAATTGCACACATTTCAGATATCCATTTGTCTCCATTGCCGAAAGTGCGCGTTCGCGATCTGTTGAACAACCGGTTGACCGGTTTCCTGAATTGGACACTGAAACGCGAGGCCCAGGCATGCCCTGAAGCCGGTAAATCTCTGGTTGAACATCTGCTCTCCCAACGCGCCCAAATGAATGTGGTTACTGGCGATCTGGTTAATATCGCTTTGCCAGAGGAAACCCGCAATGCGGCAGAATGGCTAAGATATCTGGGTCCAAGCGAAAGAGTCTGCATGGTACCTGGCAATCATGATGCCTACCTTTCTAAATCCCTGGAAGCTGCGCGCGCCGCCTATGGTGCCTATGCCACCGGCGAAACGTTGAATGAAGAGCCTTACCCTTTTGTCCGGCGCGTGGGTCAGGTTGCAATAGTTGGATGCTCCAGCGCCATCGCAACCCCCCCTTTTATAGCTGCCGGACGTTTTGATCAGGAACAGGGCGAACGGCTGGCTCAGATATTGCGTATTCTGGGGGACGCCGGATTTTATCGTATTGTTGCCATCCACCACCCTCCGGCGCGCGAATTTGCCCATCCGGTTCGTAAAAGCCTGTTTGGCGCAAAACTGTTCCGGGAAATCATCCGGGAAAACGGCGCTGAATTAATACTCCACGGTCACACCCATCACTCAAGCCTTTTTTCCATTGAGGGACCACAGGCCAAAGTACCCGTCGTCGGCGTCGCCGCCGCATCAGCCTGCCCCTCAAGCAACGAACCCCCTGCACGCTATAACTTGTTCAAGATTGAAAAACTGCATAATCGCTGGAATTGCACCATGAGGGAATTCGGGTATCAACGCGTCGGCGATACCATTGTCCAGCGTTTACAGGTTCGGATCAGCTAAGTGACCTTTCTGGTACAAAAGCCCGTTTTTCTCAATGACCAGCACAAAATTCTATTTCGCTTTTCACTGGGTATTCATCATTTTACTGAAACGCTGACCCTGCCCGCTAGGCCCAAAACGCGGCCCGCCCCGCCGCCCCATTTTACATCCCTGCTAAACCTGAGCGCCTGCGTTCTTGGCACAAGTTATTTCAAACTTCTGGCCCCCAAAACCATTGCCATTGAGCAATTTTGCTTAACGCCGCTGCAACAACAACTGGTTTTGGATGTTTATGAAAACGGCATGGGTGAGTTTTATGCCCGCAATAATCTGTCCAGGTTTGGAAAATTACACATTGAGGTTGACACATCCACCGCTTCCGCTGCCCCGCTTTTCAGTACAAATCCACCGCTGAGCTCCCTTAGCGCACGCGCTGCAAAAGCCGCTTTACTTCTGGTCGGCGGAGGTAAGGATTCAAACGTATCCGCCCAATTATTGCACCAGGCGAACATTGATTTCACCCCGTTTGCCGTCAATCCCAAAGGTCCGATTTTTACCAGCATTGAGACCATGGAAAAAAGGCCCCTCTTTGTGGAGCGCCAGCTTGACCCCGCCATGCTCGCCCTTTCCCGCCAGCCTGGTTTTTTCAACGGCCATGTGCCCTCAACTGCCATCAATGCAATGATCGCGTCACTTATCGCCACTTTGTTTGATTTTGACACCATTATCCTGTCCAATGAGCGCTCCGCCAGCGAACCCAATATGGCCTTTGATGGTCGGCCGGTAAATCACCAGCACTCAAAAAGTCTGGTTTTTGAGAAGCTTCTGGGTCGGACATTGAGCCAAACCAGTCACAATCATCTGAAATGCTTTTCGCTTTTACGCCCCCTGTCCGAACTAAAAATTGCCCAATTATTTTCACAAACCAGAATTTTTGATGCGAAATTTTCCAGCTGTAATTCCAATTTCAAACAAGATAAAAACGATACAACCAACAAAACGATTCGATGGTGTAACACCTGCCCAAAATGTCATTTTGTCTATCTTATGCTCGCCCCTTTTATGATCCCGGATCGCCTGCTGAACATTTTTGGCGACACTCCTCTATCCAGGCCTGAAAACATGAAATCTTTCAGCGCACTGGCTGGCCTGAGCGACCAAAAACCCTGGGAATGCGTTGGCGAAACAATGGAAGCCGCCGCCACCATCCACAAGCTCTCCACCATGCCCCCTTTTCAATCAACGCCACTCATTGAGGAACTGGCAACAAAACTGGTTGGGAAACACGGGGAGAAAAAACTAATTGCAGTGTGGAATGATCTATTTATAGATAGCAAAGATCACTGCGTGCCTGAGCGCTTTAACGCCTGCCTGCCCAACGGTTGACAGCAACTATCTGAGGAATTTCAATCATGTCAATCACGGGACCAATTCTGCTTTACGGTGCAGGGCGCGAAGCCGCTTCCTCCCGAAAACTACTTGGCGAAATCGCCCCCAACGCACAAATAGATGTATGCGTGGACTCTGGTGAAGCCAATATTCCTGACACAACACTTGTTCCTGTCAGCACAATAATTGAGGCTTTCAATAACAAGCACTATTCAATGGTCGTACGTTCCCCCGGTGTATCCATATACAAAGACGAACTCATCGCTGCCAAAAATGCAGGCATAGAAGTCACCACAAATGTCAATCTTTGGGCCACCTATCGCCGGGGCAGCACCAAAGTGATTGCCCTGACCGGCACGAAAGGGAAAAGCACCACCGCCAAACTCATTTTTACAATTTTGCAAACCCATGGGTATGATGTGGGTCTGGCAGGAAACATCGGGGTGCCCGTCACGGACCTGCCCAGCCACGATTATGTCGTACTTGAGCTTTCATCTTTTCAATGTGCAGATCTGCAACTGAACCCCAACTTCATTGGCATTACCTCCCTGTTTCCAGAGCACCTGGACTGGCACGGAGACGCGGCGACCTACTTTGCCGACAAAATGAACATATTGCGCCGCAAGGCTATTTATTCCTGCGCACTGTCGCCTCAAATTTCCGCTCACCCCGACCTGCCCCAACCCCCAAAAGGGTTGGTGAATAAGTTACCCAACCTCACCCTTCGGTTTGGTGAACAGGTTGTAGCCCAAGTTGCCAGATCAAAGCTCAAGGGAAACCACAATCTTCAAAATGCCCTGCTTGGCGCGCGACTGGCCATGGGTGCAGGTGCTTCGGAAAAATCTGTCCTGAACGGCATCGCCGCGTTTGAACCTCTGCCCCACCGACTTCAAGAGTTTCTGGCCGGGGGCAAAACCTTTGTCAACGATTCCATTGCCACCAATCCCGAAGCCACAAAAGC
>JAJRRJ010000182.1 GCA_024279575.1 Alphaproteobacteria bacterium
GATGTGGGGCTTGTTGGGGAAGTGGTTGAAGCGCTCAAGGAATTTGGAGAGGATAACTCACCCATATCCTCGGACGCTATCGGCTATATGTTGCGTGGCCTGTTTGTGGGCTTACGTCGCCACCTCGCCTATGAGAATGAAGTTGTGCGCACAATCACGCAAAATCACTAATACCGAACTTACAGGAATTTCAAAAACTCAGCGACTGCCATAGCCACATGATCTTCGTAACTCTTCAATGTCAGGCACGCTGATATGTCGGTGGTTTTTTATACTTATGATTTCGCTCTTGCGCAGCTTAGTGAATTGGCGTGATACGGTTTCAATAGTAAGTCCTAAAAAATCAGCAATGTCTGAGCGGGTGAGGGGCAAATCAAAGCTGATTGCGCTATCTTCATGCGTTGGGTCTTTATGGGTGGCAATCAGATACAAAAAACTGGCCACTTTTTCTCTGGCTGTTTTTCGCCCCAGTGTAACCATCCATTCACGCGCTTCATCCAGTTCACGCAGGGTTTGTTCCAGCAAGCGTCCCTCAAGAGCGGGGTTTTTTGCCACCAGTGTTTCCAATATTGCCTTGGGCATACGGCATAGTTCCACATCGGACGCCGCATCGGCGTTCAAATTGCTCTCCCGTCCATAAAGCCGCCCCAAAAAATCCGGGGCAAATTGTAGCCCCACCACCTGCTGGCGACCATCTTCCAGAACTTTGCTCAGTTTAACCACCCCTTGCATCACCGAGGCGTAGCTTTCAATCGGGTCAGCATCATTAATCAGTTGCTCCCCGGCCTTGCGTACAACCTGTCGGCTGTTTCGGCTCAATTCGAGCAATTCGGAATCTTCAAGTACACCGCAAATTCCGCGATGCCGTGCTTCGCAAGTCTGGCAGAGGTTGGGCACAGAAGAATTGTGCACATCTTTTCGTTCGGTTTCAGTCATCGTTACACTAATTTTTTGGAAGTTTCGCGCCATTTTTACATATTGCTTTTGTTTGGGCCACCCCAGTTAATCGCTACCGGGTAGATTTTTCGTTATTGAGAGTGCGTTAGTCAAAAATAATGATATCGGTCCCTGCCTGCGCACCAACTTTTATGGCCGCCCGTTGCGAAACCTGTAAGGCCAGACTGGTGGGTGCAGACACACAGGCAACAAATGAAAACCCCGCAGAAGCGGCCTTTTGCGCCATCTCAATGGAATATCGACTGGACAATACCAGAAACCCAGATTGTGGTGAAAGCCCATCTTTGGCCATGGCCCCAATCAATTTGTCCAAACTGTTATGCCTTCCCACATCTTCGCGCAACAGCATGATTTTTCCTTCGCTGTCAGCCAGTGCAGCAGCGTGGGTTGAATAATTTTGTTGTCGCAGCTTTTGTTTGTGCGGCAGGTTTTTTAGGGCCTGCAAGGCCATTTGCGGCAACGGAATAAACCCATTGGTTTTCTTTGGCGCGGGCAGGGCAATTGCAAGGGTTTGCGCACCGCAAATCCCGCAACTTGATCCACCGGTAATTGTACGCTTGCGTTCTTTGGCAATTTCCAGCGCAGTCTCAGGCACGATGACATTGATCCCCATACCCTGCGCCAAGGGTTCCAGACGAATATCTTTTATCTGGTTGGGCGAATTAACAATGCCCTCGCTCAGACTAAAGCCGATGGCAAAATCTTCAAAGTCATCAGGGGTCAGCATCATAACGCCAAACTGCACACCATTGTAAAAGATCACCAGTGGCAATTCCTGAGCAATTTCCCACTCAGTTGACGTCACCACCGGGTTTGCATCCCCATGTCTTATCGGTGCAAAAATTTTGCCGGAGAATCTATTGGCCACACCGGTTACTCGCGCCGATAATGAGTTTGAGTAAATTTCTCACGCTTCGCTTGCCAGTCAGAAAGGTGATTTGAGAGCTTTACCTGTACTGCAGTAACCTTATATTCAGGGCAGTCGGTCGCCCAGTCTGCATTGTCGGTTGTGATAACATTGGTGCCGCTTATGGGGTGGTGAAAAGTGGTATAAACCTCCCCCGGCGTCATGCGTTCACTGAGCGCAACTTTTAGACTTGTAGCTCCCATACGCGATGCAATCTCCACCAGATCCCCCTCACCAATGCCCCGGTGTTCAGCGTCATGGGGATGAATTTCCAAAACATCTTCCAAATGCCATTTGCTGTTCGGGGTGCGACGGGTTTGAGCGCCCACATTATATTGGCTTAGAATACGGCCCGTGGTCAGAATAAGCGGGAATTTGCGTGATGTGCGTTCACTGGTGGGGACAAATTTTGTTTCAACGAACAGTCCCTTGCCACGAACAAATCCTTCAGCGTGCATAATTGGCGTCCCGTTGCTAGCATCATCGTTCACCGGCCACTGCAACGCCCCCTCTTTATCCAGACGTCCATGGCTGACCCCGGAAAAACTCGGCGTCAATCGCGCAATTTCGTCCATAATTTCTCCGGCATTGTTATAATGCATAGGATAGCCCATTTTGCTCGCCAAAGCCGCAGCCACCTGCCATTCAGCCATGCCGCACTTTTCATTCATAACCTTGCGGACCCGATTGATACGGCGCTCCGCGTTGGTAAAGGTTCCCTCTTTTTCCAAAAAGGCGGTGCCGGGCAAAAATACATGGGCAAAACCGGCGGTCTCGTTGAGGAACAGGTCCTGTACAACGAGACACTCCAGCGCCGAAAGTGCTGCTGCAACATGCTTGGTATTTGGGTCCGATTGCGCCAGGTCCTCCCCCTGAACAAACATGCCTTTGTATGTGCCCTTTATTGCCGCATCAAACATATTGGGGAGACGCAAACCCGGTTTTCCAGATAGCTCAACCCCCCATTCATTTTGGAATTCTGCGCGCACATTTTTGTCTTCAACTGAGCGATAACCGGAAAATTCATGGGGAAATGAGCCCATATCGCACGACCCCTGAACATTATTTTGCCCCCGCAAGGGATTTACCCCGACGCCGGGGCGCCCGATATTGCCCGTTGCCATCGCCAGATTTGCCATGGCCATGACACTGGTCGAGCCTTGTGAATGCTCAGTTACCCCAAGCCCGTAATAGATGGCCCCGTTTTTAGCACTGGCAAAAAGCCGTGCGGCCTCAGCGATATTTTCCCCTTTTACGCCGGTAATGCTTGAGACGGCTTCCGGTGCGTTTTCAGGGCGGGAGATAAAATTGACCCAGTTCGCATAAGCTTCCGGTTCGCATTTTTCTTGAACAAATACTTCATCAGTCAGGTTTTCAGTGATCGCCACATGGGCAAACGCATTCAGAATGGCCACATTGGAGCCGGGGCGCAATGCCAGATGATGGCTTGCACGTATGTGGGGTGAGCGCACCAGATCAATTTGTCGTGGATCAATTACAATCAATTTTGCCCCCGCCCGCAGCCGTTTTTTCAAACGGGATGCAAATACCGGATGCCCGGCACTTGGGTTGGCGCCGATCAACAAAACCACATCACTACTTTCAACTGATTTGAAATCCTGTGTGCCCGCGGAGGTGCCAAAAGTGGTTTTTAGGCCATACCCGGTTGGCGCATGGCAAACCCGGGCGCAGGTATCCACGTTGTTGGACCCAAATGCGGCCCGCACCATTTTTTGCACTACAAATACTTCCTCATTTGTGCAACGCGAAGAGGTAACCCCGCCAATGGAATCTTTGCCATGGGTATCAATGATTGAGTTGAACCGTGAGGCGGTGAAGTCAAGAGCCTCATCCCAGCTGACAACCCGCCATGGGTCTGTGGTTTTGTCGCGGATCATCGGTTTGGTGATGCGCTCATTGTGCATTGCGTATTCAAAAGCAAACCGGCCTTTAACGCATGAGTGACCTTCGTTGGCGCCCCCCCCTTTTGCGGGGACCATACGAATGACCTCGTCCCCCTGTAATTCAACTCTGAACGAACACCCCACCCCGCAATAGGCGCATGTAGTATCCACAGAACGGGTTGGTATTCCGTGCTCAACCACATTGCTTTCTATCAGGGATGCGGTGGGACAGACGCCAACGCATGCGCCACACGAAACACATTCCGAGGAAAAAAAACTGTCAATACTGGTGCCCGCGCTAACTCTTGAATTAAATCCGCGCCCCTCAACACCCAGGGCGAAAGTTCCCTGCACTTCCTCGCAGACGCGAACACATCTTGAGCACATGATACATTTGGCAGGGTCAAATTGAAAATAAGGATTGGAACGGTCAGGCGTTTCTGCCGTTTGCTCAGAAAAATGGTTTTCCCCCTGATAGCCATAGCGCACATCGCGCACGCCGATTTCCCCGGCCACATCCTGCAATTCACAGTCCCCGTTTGTTGCGCAGGTAAGACATTCAAGCGGGTGGTCAGACAGGTAAAGTTCCATAACCCCTTTGCGCAGTTTTTTAAGGCGCGTGCTTTGCGTGATCACTTTCATCCCGGCCTCCACCGGAGTGGTGCAGGAGGCAGGCGTGCCCTTTTTGCCTTCAATCTGAACCAGGCACAGGCGGCACGAACCAAAGGCCTCCAGGCGATCGCTGGCGCAAAGTTTGGGAATATCCCGCCCCATTTCCCGCGCCGCACGCATAACAGAGGTGCCTGCGGGCACCTCTGTCGCCACGCCATCAATGCTCAGGCTTACCAGTTCACCATTTTTGTGCGGTGTTCCCAAATCAGCTTCTTTATTCAAAGACATGATTTTTTTGCCCTCATGTTTTCCTCAAGCATCGTTCTTCTCATTAAGCCCGAATTCATGCGGGAAGAGTTTTAGGGCCGACAATACGGGCAGTGGAGTTAATCCGCCCATGGCACATAAGGACCCCTCTTCCATAACTGTGCAAAGGTCATGCAACAATATCACGTTGGCTTTTGTGTTTGTCCCTGCCACAATCTTATCAAGGGTCTCAATCCCGCGTACCGCACCTATGCGACAGGGTGTGCATTTCCCGCACGATTCGATAGCGCAGAACTCAAACGCGAACCGGGCCAGTTCCGCCATGTTGGCACTTTCATCAAAAACTACAATTCCCCCATGGCCAAGCATCGCCCCGGCCTCACTCAGGCTTTCGTAATCAAGAATAACATCGAGCATGGAGCTGTCCACATAAGCACCTAAGGGGCCGCCAAGCTGAGCGCATTTGAACGGTTTTCCTGAAGCGGTTCCGCCGCCAAAATCTTCAATAATTTCCCTCAGCGTAAGGCCAAAGGGTACTTCGATCAGCCCGCCATGCTTGATATTGCCCGCCAGTTGAAACGCCTGTGTTCCGCGCGAACGCTTCTTTCCAAGCTTACTGTAAACCTCAGCGCTATGCGCAATGATAAAGGGAACACTGGCCAGCGTTAACACATTATGCACCAGTGTTGGCTTGCCAAAGAGGCCTGAAATGGCGGGGATCGGGGGCTTGACCCGCACTTGCCCGCGTTTGCCTTCAAGGCTTTCCAGCATGGCGCTTTCTTCACCGCACACATAGGATCCTGCTCCCCGGCGTACCTCCACAGAAAAGTTGAACGCTGAGTTCATAATGTTTTTCCCCAACCATCCCGTATCCTGCAAAATTTGGATGGTGGACTTCAGGGTGTTAATTGCGGTTGGGTATTCGCTTCGTACATAGATGAAACCTTTGTCAGCACCCGTGGCAATTCCAGCGATCACCATCGCTTCAAGCAGGGCAAAGGGGTCCCCCTCCATCAGCATGCGATCTGCAAATGTGCCACTGTCCCCCTCATCTGCATTGCAACAGATATATTTTTGCCCACGGGGCTGCTCCGCTACAGTTTTCCACTTGATACCGGCTGGAAACCCGGCACCACCCCGCCCACGTAGCCCTGAAATATTTATTTGCTCAATGATTGCCTTGGGCCCCATATCCAGAGCCCTTTTAAGGGCGTCAAACCCTCCGGTCTCAATATAGGCGGCTAAATCCAGCGGCGGCGTTTTTCCCGCACGTTGAAACAGCAACCGGTTTTGCCGGGAAAGAAAAGGGATTTTTTCAACCAGTCCCACTGAGCATGCATGGGCGC
>JAJRRJ010000183.1 GCA_024279575.1 Alphaproteobacteria bacterium
ACGCGTTGAAGCAAGCCCCCCTCCGGTAGTATCAAGCACAGGAAAATCCGACACGGCGGAAAAGCTGGCCGCCGCAAGTCCCCCGGTTTTCATTTCATCAATTACCCGCTCCTCAAATGTGCCGATTGACTGAAAAACTCGTAGCTTCCAAGCCAGATTTTCCGCCCCCTCAACAAAGGTGCGTCCCGGATGAGCATGGCTGTCAATTGCTGGATTTTGAGCCAGAAAAGCCACTGCCCGCGCCAGTTCTTCTTCGCTCAGGGAAAATCCAGTGTCTGCGATAGGTGGAAACAATTGCAAATACAGCGGATAAGCCAAAGCTGCCCCCCCAACTGCAAGAACTGCCGCCCCGCCACCAATAACCAATCTGCGTGAAACCATTTTCTATCCCTCCTAAAATGCCGATGTGCAACTATTCCACAGGATTATGTTTTTGTCACGAAAGAGGGAGGGAGCGAAAACGAGGGGGGAATTGCCACACCATCCATCACCGCGTCACCTTGGTGAAAACCGGGGTCCAGTGCGCCATGTCGATGGCGCAAAGCATGGAGCGCAATAGCGAATAAGTGCATTTTGAATTAAACAAATCCGAAAAACGGCACAATTGTCCTCAGCGGTTGTTCGTCCAGATACGAATATAGGCAGCACCAAATCCTATTTCTGCAACAACGGCCAACAAAATGCCGACACCCGCATATCCACGAACAAACTCATATGTCCCCGTCAAAGCCAGCCCGAACATGCTGATCGCCAGGCCAAGACAAACGGCTTGCCTCATGGTCGAGTGCTCGGCATTGCGACCAAAATAGGTGATTATTGCCAAACCCAAAAACAACATTGCCGCGCGTCGAGACACCAGCTTTGCCGCCTCGTCCCCCTCAATATTAAAAATGAAAAAAATCAACTCCGGCGCCAACAAAAGCATGCCAAAAAGCACACCGGTTAATGCAACCGTTGCAAGACTCACATTCTTAAAATTCAGCATTATTCAAATTCCTATCTGGTCAGCGGCTTATAGCTCACCCGTTTGGGGTTAACCGCATCGGCCCCAAGACGGCGGATTTTATCTTTCTCATAATCCTCATAATTGCCCTCAAACCATTCCACATGGGAATTACCTTCAAAAGCCAGCATATGTGTGGCAAGGCGATCAAGAAACATTCGATCGTGCGAGATGATAACGGCGCAACCGGCAAATTCTTCCAGTGCCTCCTCAAGCGCCGCCAAAGTTTCCGTATCCAGATCATTGGTTGGCTCATCGAGCAGCAAAACATTGGCCCCCGATTTTAACATCTTGGCCAGATGTACCCTGTTTCTTTGCCCGCCGGACAGATTGCCCACCTTTTGCTGCTGATCACTTCCCTTGAAGTTAAAGCTTGAAGTATAGGCGCGGCTGTTGATTTCGCGCTTGCCAAGGGTAATCACTTCGCTTCCCTCGGAAATTTCCTCCCACACGGTTTTGCTGGCATCAAGCGCATCCCGGCTCTGGTCCACAAAGCCCATCTTTACCGTATCGCCAATGCTAATGGTGCCGCTATCCGGCGTCTCCTGCCCGGAAATCATTCGGAACAGGGTTGTCTTACCCGCCCCGTTCGGACCAATAATCCCCACAATGCCCCCGGCGGGCAATTTGAAATTCAAATCATCAATCAGCAACTTGTCACCAAAACTTTTGGTCAGGCCCTCAACCGTAATAACTTCCTGCCCCAACCGCTCACCCGGCGGAATAATAATCTGGGCTGAAGAGCTTTGCGTGCGCGCCTCATTGACCTTAACCAACTCATCATAGGCCTTGATGCGGGCTTTGGACTTGCTCTGGCGGGCCTGAGGGCTCATGCCCATCCATGCCGCTTCGCGCTCCATAACTTTAAGCCGCGCCGTATCCTCACGTTGTTCCTGCTTGAAGCGTTTCGCCTTCTGCCCCAGATAGGCAGAATAATTCCCCTCATAAGGGATGCCGCGCCCCCGATCCAGTTCCAAAATCCAGCCCGTAACATTATCAAGAAAATACCGATCGTGGGTGATAATCAGAACAGCGCCCTTAAAATCGCTCAGATGCTTTTCCAGCCAGGCAGTGGTTTCCGCATCCAGATGGTTGGTTGGTTCATCAAGCAACAACAGATCAGGCTTGGAAAGCAACAACTGACACAAAGCCACCCGGCGTTTTTCACCCCCTGAAAGATTAGCTACCGCACTGTCTGCGGGCGGACAGCCAAGGGCTTCCATGGCCATATCAACCTTTGAATCCAGATCCCACAAATCGTCCGCATCAATCTGATCTTGCAGCGCCGCCCCTTCATCCGCCGTTTCATCGGAATAATTCATCATCAGCTCATTATAGCGATCAAGAATTGCCTGTTTTTCTTTAACCCCGATCATCACATTGCCGCGCACATCAAGACTGTCGTCAAGTTGCGGCTCCTGAGCCAGATAGCCGATTTTAGCACCGTCAGCCGCCCATGCCTCACCGGTAAACTCGCTATCCAGCCCGGCCATAATTTTGAGCAATGTGGATTTACCTGACCCGTTAGGGCCAAGCACACCAATTTTCGCATCCGGGTAAAAACTCAGATTCACTCCGTCCAGAACCTTTTTACCTCCGGCATAGGCTTTGGAAAGATTGCTCATATGATAAATAAACTGGCGGGCCATTCTGGAAAACCTTGTTCTGTTTTAGTTGCTTTAACTACCCGCCTGTCTAAGCCAGTAGTGCGGGAAAGAAAAGTCAGAACAAAAGAAAAAAGGGCCGCCAAACGGGCAGCCCTAAATCCTGATTCTTATCGGAGGTTGTGATGAAGGCGCTAAGCAGCGTTTGCCACTCTGTCCTCACCTTCCCCCCCCAGCTTGAACACATCCACAATCCGGTCCAACTCATCCACCTGATTGTCCGTTTGCTCGATGGCCGCATTGGTTTCTTCAACCAGCGCCGCATTGTGCTGGGTCATTTCATCCATCTGACGCACCGCAATATTCACCTC